>CAIKNB010000128.1 GCA_903828685.1 Candidatus Uhrbacteria bacterium
AATCCCGGCGTATAACGAGGAAAAGACCATTGAGAAAGCAATCGCGGAAACGCAACAGGTGTTTGAGGAACTTGGGAAATCTTTCGAAATCATTATCGTTGACGACGGCTCAACGGATGGGACGGCGTACATCGTCGAAAATTTGGTAGGGGCAAATATTTTTTTGCCCCTACGATTAATTAAACAATCCCACAATCAGGGCAAAGGCGCGGCAGTAAAAACCGGCGTCATGGCGGCACTTGGGGAGTGGATTTTGTTTTTGGATGCGGATTTGGCGGCGCATCCGTCGGAAATCAAAAAGGCGCTCCCGTATCTCCACGACCTCGATATCATCATCGGATCACGGCGCGTGGCTGGCGCTGATATCGCGGAGCGCCAACCCATCTATCGCCATTGGCTGGGACGGCTCTTCAATTATTTCATCAGGATTTATCTCAATCTTCCTTATCGCGACACGCAGTGCGGTTTCAAGTTGTTCAATCAGAGGACAAGATTTCTTTTCGAACAACTCCAAAGCACAGGTTGGGTTTTTGATGTGGAACTTTTATATCGCGCACGGCAGGCCAAATTGAAAATCAAAGAAATCCCGGTGACTTGGCGCCACGGACGCGAAAGCCGCGTCAAGTTTGGGCATTTGTGGGAGGTGTGGTCAGAGCTGCGCGCGCTGAAGAAATCAGCGTGAAATGGCCAGGGAATCGTCCAAAGCGCTATAAGGCACCACGACTTCCTGCGGGCCTTCGGCATATGACGCCACTTGGTAATTGGGGAAGAGCAGGTGCAGTCCGTCATCCGCCAGCCAAAAGTACTGGTAGTTTTGGGCCGTGGGCGCGGTGCCGGTTTGGTTCCAATCCCGATCGCCGATGTTGCGTTTGGTGATTTCCGGCAGCGCGTAGTCCGACAAGATCTTCAGATAAGCGGTGTCGGGTTTGAATATATCTTTGAGCGTGAGGAATTGTCCGGATTGCGTGTCGAAGACAAAGGTCTTATAGATCTGCGCCGGATGCGCGCCGCCCGTGAATTCATCGCCGTTCATGTGCACGCTCAGATATTTGCCGTGCTGGCTCGTGGCAAAGCGCAGGGTATAGTCGCCGCGCCAGATTTTGGGGAACAGCTTGGGATCGGCCGTTTTGAAATAATCGGCGAAGACTTTGACGCTCGAAGCCATGTCGAGCTGGATGGTCTGGTTGAATGTATCCTGGGCTGTGGGATTGTCTAGCCCGGCGACTTCCGGGTAGTCGGCGTCAACGTCATACAACTTTGTCTTTTGTTGGATGTTTTGCGTCATGACGTCGTACGAGCCTGGAGTGACGAAGCTGAACGTCTTCATGACGTCCGCGAATACGGCAGTATCTGTCTTTTCGTTGAAGACGTATTTGCGGCAGGCCGCGGTTTTCCAGCCGGTTTTAGCCGCCACCGCCGGATCCTCGTGGCAGTCTCCTTCCACGCTTGGATCGCCGAGATAATGGATGCGCATGGAAACCGTGATAAGCGAATGCGTGGTGGTGGTCGTGTATATGTAGTTGCCGTCGCGCTGCATCATGCCCGCGTCCGTGAAGGTCTTGAGGCAGAAGTTGACGTCGTGCACCTTGACCCAAGAGTACTTGATGCCCTGGTTGCCGGCTTCCGCAGTGGTGGTTGAACAATCTAAAGTCTGGCCTGGCATGAGGTCAGAAGCTTGGATTTTGACGAAGCGGTATTCCTGCCGGATGTCGGGCAGGCTGATTTCTTTGACGCTCGGATCTGCGCTGTCGGTCGCCGGGTAGCTCACGGCGAAGCCGTAATAGTCGTTGCGGTAGGTTTGCCAGGTCTGTCCGTCCTGCGTCGAAGAAGCCACGGTGCCCACGGTCGAGACAGTGGTCGTGGAAGTTCCGGCGGTCGAGGCGGCCGGCTGCTCTGTAGGTTGGGCTGTCTGCTCCGGCGGTTTGGTTTGCGCTGCCGGGCCTGCGGTTTGGTTAATGCCGCCGAAATAGTAGATTCCCGCGGCTAAGGCGAATAATACAATGGCGCCGATGGCGCCCGTGACAAATATTTTTTTGGCCATAGGATTATGGCCAGTGTATACCTTTTGTTACTTCCAATGCCAGCCAGTCTTGATGTACCAGCTTAGCAAATCGCTGAAGCGTTCGGCCGGTTCGGCAATTGCGACTTTGTCGCTCATGCCGTGGATTTTGTCGGCTACTAAATAGTGTTGCGTGGGGCGGTCCAAAAATAGCGCGGGAATATCCAAAGCCAAAGCCGCGGTCAGCTTTTGGCGCGCGGTTTCCAGGTTCTGCGTCGAGGTGACGTTGCGCGTCAGATTGAGGGCATCATCAACAGCATGATCGGAAAGTCCCGAGATGTTGAGTCCGCGGTCGGTTGCTTGGCCGCTCCACCAGAAAGGGAACATGTCCTGCTCCGGTCCCAACAGCACGTTCAGCAGCACGATTTGTTCGTTGCGTTCGCGGGTGGCGCGGCGCATGAGATCCTCCATGGCGATGGGTTCGATGGTGACGCGCGCGCCCACGAGCGACCACTGCCGTTTGAGGGTTGCGGCGATAGCGAGCAGATCCGGATCGTCGGGTATTAGTATGGTAAGCGCAAGTTCGGTCGAACTCGCGGTGGCGGTAACGGTTTGGTCGGCGACGGGCGCTACCGGTGTGATGATCTTTTTCTTGCCCTTGGTGCTGGGTGCAGGTGCAGCTTTTTTGGCTGGGGCCCAAATCCTGACATTGCTGTTCTGCGGCACGACCCAGCCGGCCTGGGTCAGGAGCGTGCGTGCGCGTTCTAGGTCGTATTGCGTAGCGCTAGCATCGACTGCGCCGAACGGGAAGGGACCGGATACGGCGGCAGCCGAGCCATGCAGCGCCGTGATGATTTCGCTGCGGTCCACGGCCAGCGCCAGTGACAGGCGCACGTTCTTGTCCGTCAAAGTCTTGTTCTTGAGGTTGAAGAACGCCACGGTTTCCTGCGGCATCTCCAGGCTGATGTTCTTGATGCGTTGGCCCGAACCCATCTTGTCGATATCGCTTTGGTTGATGAAAGCCACGCTGTCCACGAGTCCGGACTTAAAGGCGTCCAAAGACTCTTGGCGGTCGGAGAAAAATTGGAAGACCAAATCTTGGATGAAAGGCTTGGTGCCGTAATATCCGTCAAAGCGTTCCAGCGTATACGAGTGGATGGCTCCCAGATTGTCGCGGGTGAAGGCTTTGACGCGATACGGTCCGCTGCCGATGGGTTTGACGTTCAGGTCAGAAAGCTGCGCGCTCTCGGCCGGGATGTCCTGCCACAAATTCGATGGCATGATGCCGAAAGTCAGTTTGGTCAGGAAGCTGGCGTCAGGTTGGTTCAGGGTGAAGGTCAAGGTGTAGTCATCTACGGTCGTGAGTTTGACTCCCTGGAACAACGGCAGCAGCGGGCTTTTGCGCGACGGATCCTGTAGCGCGTCAAAAGTGAACTGCACGTCCTCGGCTGACAGCGGTTGGCCGTCGTGGAACTGCGCGCCATGGCGCAGCTTTACCGTGAGCGTTTTGCCGTCATCCGACCAGGTATAGCTTTCGGCCAAGTCAGGCGCCGCAGCCATGCCGTTTTGGCGGAATAAGCCAGAGTAGATCAGGCGCACCAAGTCGCGGTCCGTGTCGTTAGCCAGGGCATCAAGAGGATTCAGATATTTGGGTTGTCCGATGAGCGCTTCGGTCAGCGTCCCGCCGGCCGTGGGTTGCAAGGCGGTGTGTGAGCGGATAAAGGCAGCCGCGGCTAAGATCAGCGACAAGCACAATACTGCGGAGGCGATGTAAAGCGTATTCCTTTCGCCGCGCGACATCAGGCGCAGGGAATAGCGGAGCTGGCGATAGCGGGGGACGCGATCCGGTGAGGTGACGGCCACAACCAGCTCATGGTCTGGTCCGATCTCAGTCGTACGTTCTTCATTTGTGGCTTTTGGCGGCAGCCAAAAAAGCAGTCGGCGCAACAACCGACGCATCCAATCCGAAGGCGAAGTTTGGCTCATGCGAAATCTCTTGTCTTGCGGCTGCAAGACGGCGAGGTCTTACGTCAAGAGCACGTTCAGGATGGCACTGGCGAAAAACAGGACGGCCAGTCCAATAGAAGCGTAGAACAGCCCTTTTTCAATGCCGCGTTTGGTGCGGAAGACGTCGCTGGCGCCGCCGAAAGCCGCGCCCAGCCCGGTACCGCGCTGCTGCAGAAGGATAGCCGCGATAAGCAGGGTGGAGAGCACGATCTGTATGATTGATAGCACGATGGAACGCATATTTTATGCCCATTGAGGTTATCCCGAATCACTTGCGCAGTCAAGTCCAAGAGCCGCATTTATGCTACACTTGCCGCATGGCTGGTGAACAAAAATCTTGGTATAGGAAACCTTGGGGCGTGGTCGCCTTGGTGGCGGCTGCCATTTTGCTGTTGATTTTGGTGCCGCTTATCTGGCAAACCGTGCATTACATCGCGCTCATCAAGAGCGGCAAGCTGTCGTCGCCCGAAGAACAGAAAAAAGCCGAGTTTCGGCAGCAGGTGGATCAAGCGCTGAAATTGCATCCGCCGACGGCGTTGCAATCGAAGACGATCGAAGGCGGCAAAAATCCGACCTGGGGTAATCCGCAGGCTGCGTTGCGCATCACGGAGTTCATGGATTATGACTGTCCGTATTGTCAGGCTATCGATCCGGCAATCATGGATTTTATGTCGCAGCACGCCACGGACACGTTGTTGATTTTGCGGGATTTTCCGGTCGCCGAGCTGCACCCGCAAGCTGAAGAAGCAGCCTTGGCCGCGCGCTGCGCTTGGACGCTGAAGCCGGATGGCTTTTGGGATTTTCATCGCGCGCTGTTCGCGCAGCAGGGCGAACATTCGCTCGACGGCTATGTGGCTGATGCCGTGCGCATCGGAATCCCGGACCAGGATTTTCGCGATTGCTATCAAAACCAAACGCCGATTCAAGACATGCGGCAATCATTGAGCGACGGGGAGCATGCCGGCGTCGCAGGCACACCAACCTTTTTCTTTAACGGCGTAAAACTGCCAGTGCCGGATGAAAGCTATCTGGAGATCATCAGCCAGGAGGTACGTGCCGCCAAATAACATATGGGCCGCGGGTTTGGGATGACAATGCAGTCGGTCAGGCTAAAAGCCTTCGCGGTCGGGCTCTGTCTTGTCGGTTTATTATTGCCTTCGTTGGCATCGGCTGATTCTTTAACACAATGTTTATCTTTTACCACGGATAAAACCTTGGGCATCAACGTCCCGACCATGTATGCCAGGGTGCATACTGTAGAATGCGTTTATGCCTGTTTGTCGGCCATAGATCCAGCGCAAGGAAAAGCCGCTTTAGCCACAACTTGTGCCGAATGCGAGCTCATTGCGACCACTCTCCATGACCCTTGGCCGGGTGCACCTTCGGTCAGCGCTGACGGTCTGCATTCCGCTGTGGCGGCTGAATGCGCCTATTACGCCGCTTCTCTCGCTAACCAGTGGCGCAAAGAATTAACTTGTGACAAGGGGCCGCAAAATTGTTGCATCAGCACGGTGGATAAAGGCGCTGGAGGCAAAGGAAAAATCGAAAAAGAAGAGTGCTACAAGAAGGACCCGGTATATTACGGCGACTGCTATTGTATGGTAGGGAACACGATTGCGCCGCCCGATCAGAACAAATTAGGCCGAAATACTTTTCAGCAATGCGAAACAGAATGTGCGAAATATCCCAATGGACGCGTGGACTACTCGCAGGGCATCGGAAGATACAAAGCCGAATCCGAAGGCATGCCCGAGCAGCCGTATAACGTGAATGCTTTGTGTTTTAAACCCGAAGACTGCAAGGCGGCCATGGGCGATTATTCCGGTAATGATACGGCTTGCCCGGATGGCCAGGGAAAATGCTGGGCGCCAGAACCAAGTATCCAGCTTTCCTCGTCTATCTCCAGCCAAATTCAGGTCCAGGGCATCCGCGGTTACCTGACTTTGATTTTGAATTTTGCGCTCATGGCGGCTTTGATTGCGGCGGCCGTGATGTTCATTTTCGGCGGCTTCAAATACATCTTAAGCTCTTCGTTCATGGAGATAGGCACGGCCAAGCAGACTTTGTTGAATTCCATTATCGGTATGATCCTGGCGTTGTCTGCCTTGGCGTTGTTGCGCACGGTTAATCCCAGTCTGACGTATTTTACCCAGCTGCGCATCCCCATGGTGAACAAGCTCCAGTTCGCGCCGTTCAATTGGTGCGAGGATTATAAGTCTTCGCGTCCGGGCAAGCCGCTGATGTTCGGCGATTCAGGCGATCCGGCAGGGAACATCCCTTACGACCAGACGAAATTCGAAATCCAACAGACCGATGCGCTGTGTGGCAAGGAATACTACGCCGAGGGTTTTATCGGAAAGCGCTGCGATGGAAGGGTATGCAAGGACAAGGGCAAGGCATGCTTCCCTTGTCAGGAAGGGTCGGACTTGGAAGAGTGCGGAGAAAAAACAAAAGGCTTCGCTTGCGTGCAGAGCGTTATTGGCGGAGCCATAAGGTGGACCGAAGGCAACTTCCCGCAGAAGGTCCAGCTTATCGCGGTTTGTAACTATGCGCAGGGTTCGGATATGACTTTTGATTGGGTTAAAAAACAAGCGCCCACATTCTTCAGCACCACCATCGCGGGCGACAACAGCGGCAACGCCGGAGGTGTTTCCTATATCTATAAAGGTTCAGCTAGTGATTTGGCCAAGATGCAGGCATCCTGCGCGTCTAATGGCGGTTTGCGCGGGGTGCTATTAGGCGTAGTCTACAAAGATTCTTCCGAGCGAATGCTGCGAGATGCGATAATGGGGTTATCTACTGGTTTAGCGGGCGCCGCCGTTGGGGCAATCGCCGGATCGGCAAAGGACGATATTTTGATCGTTTCCAAAACCGATTGCGGCAATACCGGCTCTGCATACTTTTCCGGTTATGCAGACGGAACAGCCACCTCTAAGGATACGACTGACATGATCACGGCGTTGTACTGCGGTTCAATCATGCTGCCAGGTGGAGGAGGAATGGTTAGGGTGACTGGCGTTAATCCTGTGCTCACACCCAGCGCTATGTGGACGCCGGACGAACTCAAAGCTGCTTATTCCGGCGACAAGCCCATCAATTGCGATTTCACTTTGTCCAAGATGAGCGCGCCGCAGGATCCTGGCACGGCCTTGATGACCAACAGTTCAAACGGTAAAACAACGACATGTACCGCAAGTTTTTGTCTGCCTGGCTCGGCAAGCTGCAAGTGATTTGTTAATTTTTTTTCGCACCATGCGGTCCTTTCAGCAGGGCTGTTTTATTGTCTGCTTGGTCATGTAATTTGCCGTGGCATGGTTCGGGGCTTGCCAGCCCGCAAGATACGTGTTAGACTCGCCGACAATCGTATCTGTTCGATTTTCTATACCACCATGCCAGTCCACAACACCATTTCGGTCAAAGGCGCGCGCGCCCACAACCTCAAGAACGTTTCGCTTGATTTGCCTAAGAACAAGCTCATCGTCATGACCGGGCTCTCGGGTTCGGGCAAGTCCAGTTTGGCTTTCGATACCATCCACGCCGAAGGCCAACGCCGTTACATGGAGAGCTTGTCTTCATACGCGCGGCAATTCCTCGAGCTGCAGGACAAACCGGATGTGGACGAGATCCTGGGGCTCAGCCCGACCGTGGCCATAGACCAAAAATCCTCTTCGCATAATCCGCGCTCCACCGTGGGCACGGTCACCGAAGTCTATGACTTCCTGCGCCTGCTGTATTCCCGTGCCGGCCGCGCACACTGCCCGCAATGCGGCCGCGCTGTTTCCGAACAGTCGTCGCGCGAAATCGGCGAAAAGATTTTGGTCTTGGCGCAAAAGTCAGGCTTGGTGCTGGTAGCGCCTATGGTGCGCGAGCAGAAGGGCGAGCATAAGGTTGTGCTGCAAGCGGCCCAACGCGCCGGCTATAGCCAGGTGCGGTATGACGGCACCGTGGCCGACATCGATGAAGTCCTGCGCATGCGCATGGACAAGTCGGCAACGCACAGCATAGAAGTCGTGGTGAGCAAACTGGAACAGCGCACCAGCATGGTGCTGGAGTCGCTGCTCGAAATCCTGAAACAAGCCTTGGATCTGGGCAACGGCCTGGTCTCGGTCATCAACGAAGACACTGGCGGCGAAACCATGTTCTCGCAGTCTTTGTATTGTCCGGTCTGCAACCTTTCGCTGCCCGCACTCGAGCCGCGCCTTTTTTCGTTCAACTCGCCGCACGGCGCGTGTCCGGCCTGTACGGGTCTGGGCAACAAGCTGGTGCTTGATGCGGATCTCGTCATCCCCAACAAACGTCTGACCATCGCGCAAGGCGCCATCAAGCCGTGGACGCGCATCGCCGGCAACCAGACTTCGTACATGAAACTCTTGGATATCGTGGCGCAGACCAACGGTTTTTCCATCCACGACGAAGTCGGCAAATTGAACAAGGAGGCCATTAAAGTAGTTTTGGAAGGCACGGGTGAGCGCGTGTATCAGGTCGAGGGCAAGGCCCAGACGTTCGGCGGCATCCTGGTCATGCTCGAGGAGAAATATCGCCAGACCGATTCCGAATACGTGCAGAAGGAAATCGAAAGCTACATGCGCGTGCTCATCTGCCCCGAATGCCAGGGCAAGCGCCTGCGCAAGGAAGCTCTTATGGTCACGGTGGCGGGCAAAGGCATCGCGGATATCGTGAGTTTGCCACTGGACGAGTGCTTCTCGTTTTTCGACGGTTTCGGCCGCGGTCCGACCAAAGCCAAGCCGTCCAAGATCGTCAGGCTGAAGCAGGAGAACAAAGTCGACCCCTTGGGTTTCACCGAACGCGAGCGACTCATCGCGGACCAGATCTCGCATGAGGTCAAACGCCGCCTGACCAACCTGCTGGACGTGGGCTTGGGCTATCTCACTTTGGATCGCAGCGCCATGTCGCTGTCGGGCGGCGAGGCGCAGCGCGTGCGTTTGGCCGTACAGCTAGGATCCGAACTCTCGGGTGTGATCTACATCTTGGATGAACCTTCCATCGGATTGCATCAGCGCGACAACGACAAACTCATCCAGACCATGAAGCGCTTGCGCGACTTGGGCAACACCGTCATCGTGGTGGAGCATGATCGCGCGGTCATGGAAGCCGCGGATTACATCGTGGACGTGGGGCCCGGAGCCGGGGAGTACGGCGGCGAAATCGTGGCCCAAGGCACATTGGCCGAGATCAAACGCAACAAGGAATCGCTCACCGGCGCGTACCTTATGGGACGCAAACAGATCGAGCTGCCCAAAAAGCGCCGCAAGGGCAACGGCAAGAACGTGACCGTACGCGGCGCTTCGGAATTCAACCTCAAGAACGTGGACTGCAAATTCCCACTGGGCAAGTTCGTTTGCGTGACCGGCGTGTCAGGCTCGGGCAAGTCCACGCTGGTGCTAGATATTTTGGGTCGCGCATTGTCCGCGCATTTTTACGGCGCTAAGGATTTGCCGGGCGCGCACAAGAAGATCGAAGGCATCGAAAATCTCGACAAAGTCGTTTCCGTGGACCAGTCGCCCATCGGACGCACGCCGCGTTCCAATCCCGCTACCTATACTGGCGTGTTCACGGCCATCCGTGATCTGTTCACCGAAATCCCAGAGGCCAAGATGCGTGGCTACGACGCAGGTAAATTTTCGTTCAACGTCAAAGGCGGGGGACGCTGCGAAACCTGCAGTGGCGAAGGTTATGTGCAGATCCAGATGCAATTCCTGCCCGACGTTTACGTCGAGTGCTCGGAATGCCACGGCAAGCGCTACAACAAGGAAGCTTTGGAGATCCATTACCGCGAAAAGACCATCGCCGACATTTTGGACATGACGGTCGAAGAAGCGCGCCGCTTCTTTGTGGACCAGCCTCTGATTTACGAAAAACTTTCGGTGCTGCACGAAGTAGGTTTGGGCTATGTGCGTCTGGGACAGCCGGCCACCACGCTCTCGGGCGGCGAAGCGCAGCGCGTCAAACTCGCGACCGAACTCTCGCGCCGCGCCACGGGCAAGACCTTGTACATCCTGGACGAACCCACCACGGGTCTGCATTTTGACGACATCCAGCGCCTCTTGGCCGTGCTGCAAGCGTTGGTGGACAAAGGCAATACCATCTTGGTCATCGAGCACAACATTGATGTCATAAAATGCGCCGACTGGGTCATCGACATGGGTCCGGAAGGCGGCATTCGCGGCGGTGAAGTCATCGCCGAAGGTACGCCCGAAGACATCGCCAAACACAAAAAGTCCCTGACCTCGAAATACCTGAAGCCTTTGGTTTAATGCGACAGTTTGATATCATGCGAGCCATATGAAAAAACGGCTCGCATTTGTTTTTGCCGGTGCGCTGTGCCTTTCGAGCATACTCGCGTTTAACGCCAGGGCTGCTGCTTTGGATCAACCAAACAGCCACATCTCGGCCGAGAAGTCCGACCTCAAAGCCGACGGCATAGATAACACGCGCATCACGGTCACGCTGAAAGATATTAATCTGATGCCCCTGGAAGGCACCAAAGTTGCGCTTAGCTCTTCGCGCGGCACGCAGGACCAGATCAACGCCGAAAGCGATACCACGGATTCGCTAGGCAAAGCGTACTTCCGCGTGAACTCGCTCAAGAACGGTACCTCGGTCTACAGCGCGCAGGCCGCGGGCGTCACGCTCCAGCGCACAGCTTCGGTGAATTATTCCGGCGGCATGAATTGGGATGTGCATGACGGCGACTTGATTAAGATACCGCACGATCCCAACGCTAAGGATCTGAATGACACGGCCGTGTATTACTATGCAGCCGATGGCCGGCGCTACGTATTCCCCAACGAGAAAGTCTATTACACCTGGTTTGCGGATTTTTCCAAAGTCAAAACCATTCCTGTAGACCAGATGGCGCTTATTCCAATCGCGTCCAACATTACGTATAAGGCAGGTAGCCGGCTCGTAAAATTTCAGACCGACGCCAAAACCTACCTTCCGACCAAAGGTGGCAAACTGCGCTGGGTCAAGACCGAGCAGGTGGCGCGCGATTTATTCGGCACGGATTGGAACACCAAGGTAGGCGACATCTCTGAGTCGTTTTATGTGAACTATAAATTTGGCGATCCTATCGAGAGCGCTCTGGATGCGCCGCTCGACGTGTTGCGTTCCGGCGATCCTACAATCGACGTAGACAAGGGTTTGATGCAGTAGGTTTTCTTGTTACTTTTGGTGACAAAAGTAACATGGAATACCAAAAAAGAGGCTTACGCCTCTTTTGATTATTTCTTTTTGATTTCCCTGAGCTTACGTTTGTTGTAGCGAACATGATGCAAAACCTTGCGCCGTGCCTTAAAGGTGCGTACCAGCTCAAGTTTGGCGATAATCGGCGACTGCACGGGGTAGATGCGCTCTACGCCA
>CAIKNB010000129.1 GCA_903828685.1 Candidatus Uhrbacteria bacterium
CATTGCGCGGTCGAAACCCGGACGTGCTGACGTGCATCGCGAACCTCTCCAACGACGAGGTGTTCACGCCGCCTGAGTTCGCGAACAGGATGCTGGACACGTTGGCCGAGGCGTGGGCCGCCAACAACGGCGGAGCGAACATTTGGGCCGACAAGACGGTGAAGTTTCTGGACCCCTTCACGAAAACCGGCGTGTTTCTACGCGAGATCACCAACCGCCTAACCAAGGGGCTGGAGCCGGAGATTCCGGAACTGGAAAAGCGCGTAAATCACATCCTGACCAAGCAGGTGTTCGGCATCGGTATCACGCAAATCACGAGCCTACTGGCGCGCCGGAGCGTGTATTGCTCCAAACACGCAATAGGCGAGCACTCGATTGCCAAAGGCTTCGCCAGCGACGATGGCAACATCTGGTTCAAGCGCCTCAAGCACACATGGGATGGCGAACGGTGCAAATTCTGTGGGGCCGCACGATCCGTTTTCGACCGTGCTGAAGGACTTGAAACCCACGCCTACGCTTTCATTCACACCGACAACATCAAGACTCGGCTTGCCGAGATATTTGGAGGCATCATGCAATTCGACGTAATCATCGGGAATCCACCTTATCAGTTAGCGAGCGACGGCGGCACGCGCGACGTGCCAATCTATCAGCACTTTGTTGAACAGGCTAAGAGGCTTGAGCCGCGATTCCTTGCAATGGTAATTCCTTCACGCTGGATGGCCTCTGGCCTCGGTCTCAGCGATTTCCGCCAAACGATGCTCAGTGACCGCCGCATGCGGGAGCTAGTGGATTATCCGACCGCCAGCGAGGTATTCCCCGCTGTCGAGGTCAAGGCGGGGGTTTGCTATTTCCTTTGGGACGCAGCTCATGACGGCGACTGCAATGTAACAACGATTCGAGGCGGTGAGGTCGTCGGGCCAATCCAGCGCAAACTCGGAGAATACGATGTTTTTGTCCGGGATGCGCGGTCTGTGGCGATCCTCCATAAGGTGTTGGGTCGCGGGGAAGCATCCATCAACACGATCCTTGCACGCGACAAAGAGTTTGGCTGGACATCGAACTTCGATGGATTTCACGAAAAGGAGTGTTCGGGCGATGTGCCACTCTACTATATCCGCAAGGTTAAGCGCGGTGTGGGTTACATTGGGCGAAAGGAGGTTAGCAAGAGTGCCCATCTAATTAATACTTGGAAAGTGCTTGTTCCAGAGGCGGGTTCAGATGGTGGACAGAGAATCCCCGACTCCGTGCTTGGCAAGCCGTTGATAGCTCCGTCGCCGGCAGTATGCACCCAGTCTTTCCTGTTCTTTAACGTTTCCTCACTCAAGGCGGCCAAGAGTCTCCAGACGTATTACACGACGCGATTTTTTCGATTCCTCGTCTCTTTGCGAAAGATTACTCAACACGCGACGCATTCCACATACGTTTGGGTGCCGATGCAGACATGGGACCGGACTTGGACAGACGAAGACCTTTATTCGAAATATGGCATTACGCAAAAAGAGCAGGCTTACATCGAATCCCAAGTCAGGGCCATGAACCTCAACGAAGGCGATGATGAATAAGACAATAGAAGAAATCCTTGCACCCAAGCCGGAGGCCCGGCCGCGCATCTACGCCTACTCGATTGCCGATGAGGAGCACAAGGGGCTGCTTAAGGTGGGCCAGACCACGCGCGACGTGAAGAAGCGCATCGCCGAGCAGCTCAAGACCGCCAACATCAAGAACTACACCATTGTGCTGGATGAGGTCGCCGAGCGCAACGACGGCACGGTCTTCACCGACCACGACTTGCGTGCAGTGCTCCTCAAAAAAGGCTTCGAGAACCCGGACCTGGAATGGATGCGCTGCACGCTCAAGGACGTGAAAACCGTCCTCACCGAGCTTCGCACCGGGCAGAAATTCACTGGCACCCATTCTGAAACTTTCGCCATGCGCGCCGAGCAGCGCGCCGCCGTGGATAAGACCCACGCCTATTTCCACTCCATCTGGAACGAGGATATGCACGCCGTCCCGCGCTTCTTGTGGAATGCGAAGATGCGCTTTGGCAAGACCTTCACTGCGTATCAGCTTGCCAAGAAACTCGGCGCCAAGCGCGTACTCGTGGTCACTTTCAAGCCCGCCGTGGAAGATGCGTGGCAGACGGATCTTGAATCCCACGTGGACTTCGACGGCTGGCAATATCTCTCCCGCCATTCCGACAGCGATCCGACGCGTGTCTCCGCCAAGAAACCACTCGTCTATTTCGGCTCCTTCCAGGACTTGCTGGGCCGCGACGATGTTGGGAACATCAAGGCCAAGAACGAGTGGCTCCACAAGGTGAAATGGGACTTGGTCGTGTTTGACGAATACCACTTCGGCGCGTGGCGCGAGACGGCCAAGGAACTGTTTGAAGGCGAAGAAGATGCGGTCGCCAAGAAAGAGGCCAAGCTCGAATACGCCGCCGGCTTGGCAGGCATGAACGAAGACCTCACTGTTCTCTCGGAAAAAGAGACCGAGTTCCTGCCTATCACCACCAAGGCCTACCTCTATCTTTCCGGCACACCGTTCAAGGCGTTGGCCACGGGCGAGTTCATCGAGGAGCAAATTTTCAACTGGACTTACACCGACGAGCAGCGCGCCAACGAAGAGTTCGCGCGGAAGAACACCGGCAAGTGGAATCCCTACGGAGCGTTGCCGCAGATGCGGCTGCTCACATATCAGATGCCAGAAGAGCTGGTGGCGATAGCGAGTGCCGGGGAGTTCGACGAGTTCGACCTCAACGCCTTCTTCGAGGCTTCCGGCGAGGGGAAGAAGGCGCAGTTCAAGCACAAGAGCGACGTGCAGAAATGGCTGGACATTATTCGTGGCGGATATGCGCGCAGGGCGGTGGAGCAGCTCAAGACCGGTTCGCGCGCGCCTTTCCCGTATTCGGACGTGCGCCTGCTGCCTTATCTCCAGCATTCATTCTGGTTTTTGCACAACGTCGCGGCCTGTCACGCGATGGCGAATCTGCTGGCCGAAAAGCAAAACGTTTTCTGGCACGACTACGATGCGGTCGTCGCTGCCGGAACCTCGGCGGGCATCGGGTTGGACGCGCTTCCGCCTGTACGCCACGCCATCGGCAGCGGCTTCGACACCAAGACCATCACGCTCTCGTGCGGTAAGCTCACCACCGGCATTACCGTGCCGCAGTGGTCGTCGATCCTGATGCTACGCAATCTGAAGTCGCCGGAAAGCTACTTCCAAGCGGCGTTTCGTGTGCAATCGCCGTGGTGTATTAAGAACCCCAACGGCGATGATCCGAATAAGGAAGAAATCCTCAAGCCGGTCTGTTTCGTGTTCGACTTTGCGCCCACGCGAGCGTTAAGGCAGCTCTCCGAATATGGGATCGGGCTTTCGCCCAACGAACCGAATCCGGAGAACGCGGTCAGGGACCTCGTGTCGTTCCTGCCTGTGCTGGCCTACGACGGTGCGAACATGACGCAGATTGATGCGGGGGGCATACTCGACATCGCGATGGCAGGAACCTCGGCCACATTGCTGGCGCGCAAGTGGCAGAGCGCGCTGCTTGTGAACGTGGATAACGACACCCTGCGCCGTATCCTCGACAATTCCGAGGCGATGGCCGCTGTGGAGCGCATCGAGGGCTGGCGCTCGCTCGGCGACAACATCATCGAAACCTTCATCAACAAGAGCGCGAAGGTTAAAGAACTCAAGAACAAGGCTAAGGAGAAGGATCTGTCGACAAAAGAGAAGAAGC
>CAIKNB010000130.1 GCA_903828685.1 Candidatus Uhrbacteria bacterium
AGCCTGGAGTTGGCAGACGCTCTGCATGAAGAAGCCTGTGGTCATGCCGCCATACATCGGCGTTGCAAGCATCACGTGCGGCTTTTTGCCGCGCTTAGTCGGTGGTTTTGGCATTGGGTGTCCCCTTTAATAACGGCAGGAAGTCGTCCAGCCGCATGATGATGATATTCTCCCGCCGGTCAGCCCTGGCTATCACCAGAGGCTTCTGATCGGGCTGAGCAGCGCGTGTGGCTTGGTCTAGCCAGTCATACACGGCAATGCCCGCACGGCGTTTGCACTCCACCAGATAGCCGGGGAGATCAATGTCTCCCCCGCCATCCCGTGTTTGGTTTAGGTTGCGTTCTACGTCGATCCCCAGCGCATCCTTCAGGACATTCACAATGTCACGCTCATACGTAGCCCCTTTGGTGCGCTGAGATTTGCCCATCAGAACGGCACGTCGTCGTCAAAAGCGTCCAGTTCCTTCGCCTTGTAGGTCTCGGCGTCAGGCTTCGGCTTAGGTTTGAAGTTGTCGATCTTGAGGCTCAGGAACATGCCGTTCTGGCCTTGCCGGTTCCATGCCGCGATCTTGATCATCTGGCCAGCCTTATAGTCATCATCCAGCACAAGCACGGCGTCCCAATCGGGAGCCTTTTCGTGCTTCTTTTCCTTGACCTTAAAGGCAATGCCAGCCCCGATCTGCGGAGGGTTTTTGAGTTGCATGACGTGTTCCTATTTCAACAGTGAGCTATATTCGGGGGCCAGTTCGTCTATTACCTCTTTATTGGCAATGGCGAGATCCTGGAGGGTGCTGTATTTGTTGTCTTGCGACATTTTGACCGAGACCTGTATGCGCTCGACCAGATCGTTGTAGCTTTCCGCCCATTCAGACTGCCCATCGTGCCTAGCGTGTAGTTTACCGTTTGGCAGATAGAGCGGCATGCCCCCATCGGGCGGTTCCAGGGAGGGCATTGGCGGCGCAGCAGGCACGGGAGACGTGAACGACTCAACCTCCTCCTCAGTGTAAGTCCCGACGACGCAGCCGGGATAGACCGTCCTAATGCCCTCGGACACGCAGCGTGACCGCAGCATAGCCCTCGGGTATTTGAGCCAGTTATCCTTGCCAGCAAGCCCGATAGCCTTTGCCTGCTTCATCGTCCAAGTGAGCTCGAGGACGCCGCCGGCAGGATGCATGAACACGGCTGTGACCTGCTCATCGGTGTAGGTCTTCCACTCCACCTTGCCGCCAGCAGCCTGGAATCGAGCAAGCATCGCGTCAGCCTTCAGCGCCGGTCGACCCTGGATGACGTGATAGTCCCTGGCAGCGATTGCCGGGTGCAGCCCTTCGCCCTGCGCGATGAGCATCAGCGCCAAAGCCTGATCCTCAGTCTTGATCCCAAACAGACCGCTCTTGGCCACGGCAGTTGCCATCTGCCGCATCTCGTTGATGGGGATGAGTGCGCTACTCATTGGTTTCTACCTTTTCCATCGCAGCCTCAAGCAGGCTCAACGAAGCCTTTGGCCGGGTGCCTTGCAGGGCGTTTGTCATAGCGTTCACGATATCCTGCATCGCCGCATGGCCAATGCCCTTCATGTCCCGAAGCAGACCCAGCGGCACATCCTTGATATCTCCCAGGGTGACCGCATCGCCATACTCACAGATGAGCGCGTTCTTCGCCCGTCCCGGTATGTCACAGTCGATGATGTAGATAGATTGCCAGTCGTTGCTCATTTTAGTCCCCTACTTGACGATGAGACGCCGCGATCCGGCGCGTTCAATGATGAACTTTTCATAAGTATCAGGCATCGTTGATTTAAACAATGCGGTATCAAGCGTTTTGGTGCCTTTCGCCGTTTTCCATGTGACTAGAGTGCGCCCGTCAATCGTGCGTATCTCGCTGGCATTTTTCATAGACGTTTGGAGATAAGCCGAGATCTGTTCCTCTTGATCTTCCAGGATCTTGCGTTGCGCTTTTACCGCCTTGAACTGCTCCACGATGTCTTCGCATTGCTTAGAGGCGAGCACGAAATCACCGTTGTCTTGTGGCCAGACAAGCCGGGCATCGTTGCTGGTTTGGGGGTCGGGCAGCGTGTTTTGCACCACATGCGCCCACAAGGTCGCATAGTGTTTAAGGTGTTCGGCCTTCATCTCGTCGTCCACATCAACCCGGAACGTGCGAAAATGCTGCCCGCCAAACAGCACGGCCAAGTAAACCGTGGGAACCCGTGCCACGCACGCTTGATGAATGCACTGCACCATGTCCGCAGGTGGAATGCGAACCTCTTCCCCTTCCTCGGAGAATTTCACCGCAGCTGCGTGGTTGTAGTTCTTGGTTTCGACGATGGCCAAGTTGTCCTCGGTGATAAAATCAAAGTGAGATTTCATCCACGGCTCGGTCGGATGCGTCATCG
>CAIKNB010000131.1 GCA_903828685.1 Candidatus Uhrbacteria bacterium
CTTGTCGCTTTTCTTATCCGGGCGATCCGACGCCCGCAGCACGTGTGCCGCTTGGGCAGCCGCCGGAAAACCCACTTGTTCCGGCGTCACACCAAAGCGCCACAAATGGCGCGCTTCCACACGGCCTTTGTTCAATTCCACCACATCCACGCGGTCCGCCGCCGTGGGCGGAGGGGGAAAAAGACCGCAGGCACGGGGCCTGCAGCTTGGATAAGGTGCGCCGAAGCGTCTTCTGATTCCCTTTGACCGTCAACACATAATCGCCACCTTTTTCCTGCACGATTTGCCGGGCGGTATCAGCGTTCGTATGTAAGGCGTCAAGGATCGCCGTTTGCTTCGTTAAGTCTATCCGCGCGATCAATGTCCGTGCCGCCGTAATTTCGTTGGTCCCTTCCGGCACCCGTTCACTGCCCAACCACCGTCCGCTCTTAACCGCATAGGCATTGACCAGTTCCGTGCCTTGGCTTGAGCGGTTTTCCTTCCCGTCGATCGCCACGAGCGTGTCGTCGCGTGGACGCTTGCCCAACACCCGCTCTTGCCAACCCAACAATGCCCGTTCCAGATTGCCGGGGTCGGTCATGCTCAGCACTCTAAAAAAGGTCGTCTCTTTCGGTTGTTGCCGACGCCGTGGTCGCCCCCATTTCTTAAACTTCAATGCCGCCAATTGCTTTGGACTTAGCGTCGCGGCAAAAGCCTCCAAGTCTCGTGGGCCAAGCATTGCGCCGCACAACGTCGCACAGGCGATTATGGCTATCAGCCCCGACAATGAATAATAGCCTTCTCGGCCACGAAAATCCGGTATCTGCCCAAAATGCTGCTCCATCGCGCTGAGCTCCTCCACGCTCTGCGTGCAGCAAGCCTGCCGTGCCAATTCGGTCCGCCCATACTCCGGCGGTAAGACAGCGCGACGCAACATCTGGCAGGCGTCTTTCCGAAGCTCACGAACCCAGAGCTGTTTTGGACGTTCGTGCTTCTGATAGAAATCCTGACGCGCTCGGCACCAGCCTTTGGTCTGCCCCAGCAGCGTCCATCCGCTGACTTTATAACTCGTGCCGCGGAATAACTGGCTATCCACAAAACTTTCCACCACCAGGATTGGATGACCATACTTGGACGCCCAATCCGAAGACAATCGCCCCAGGCATAGTTTCATTACCCGACTGGCCAAGTTCGGATAATGCGATCCCTCCAACACCAGATAGCGGCTGTTGTTGGCCACCAGATTCAGCCGTTGGCGCCGCTGGGCATCCGTCCACCCAATCCATTCATCGCGCCCTTTCAGATGGAACGCTGCCGCGTTCCATGTCTGTAATGCCAGCCATTGCCCTTGATACTCGGCTACATAACGCAGTTGCTCGCCAACCAAATCAGCGCTGTGCAGATAATGCTCCTTGATTATGAGCGCGTCGAACCGTTTCCGCTCGCTCGCATTGATCAGTCGCACCGTTACCCCATCGAGCACCTCCTGCTCAATGGCCGTCAGTTTATAGGTAGATGTTTTCATGCCCCCATGAAAACAAATCGGGGGCTGTTTGTCCATCCTTTTCTATAACTGCTTACTTGTTAATGCGTCCCGGCTGATCGCGGGTAGCCCTATTGCCTTTGCGAATAATCGCGCATCATGCGCGCGTCGCCCGTTAAATGGTTCTCGCTCGTTTGATCTGCATGCGCAAAATCATCGTCCTTGATGGCTTC
>CAIKNB010000132.1 GCA_903828685.1 Candidatus Uhrbacteria bacterium
CTTAGCCAGGCTGAAGACGAGCGCATGCGCCGCGTTGATCTGGCGGAAAAAGTCGGATTGACGCCTTCTGGCGTCACGCCGAGCGAATACAAGAAACTCAAAGGATTGAAACGCCAGAACCTTCGTGATCACATGGACGATTTCGAGCTCACCTTCACCATGCTTGGGGAGCGTTCCACGACTGAGCTTCACACAACCGAGAATTTAAAAAGGTTTATCCGAACTGGCGGATGATGCTCGAACCGGCGGCAACGTTGCGGCTGTTGCAAGAAAAGAATTGGAAAAACAACTTGGGCGATCCGTGGTATCGAAGAAAAATTATCTGAAGAAGCCGCAAAACAAGAAGTTGCTCGACAAATATAATTCTCTAACGGAATCTGGCCATGTATAACGCCGGTTCCGCTATTACCAGCGTCCGAACGTCTTCCACGATGCCCTGCCAGACAGGAAACACGGACACATGTTCCGTGTTTTTTGCATCTACGTAGCCGTTTTCATCGAGTTCTAGCCGTCCAGGATCGCATATTAACCTCGAAGATATGAATCAGCTTAAGATCAAGTCTGCTATTGATGTATTTGACATTGTTTGATATATCAAGTATTATACAAACATATGTCAAACATGCATACAGAAGTCGAATTCTTTCTTGAGCTGGCCAGGGCGCAGGCAGTACTCGCGCGCCGTTTTGATAGCGGCTTGGGAGGGCTCGGATTGACCGAATTCATGATTCTGCACGCCCTTAGCCAGGCTGAAGACGAGCGCATGCGCCGCGTTGATCTGGCGGAAAAAGTCGGATTGACGCCTTCTGGCGTCACGCGACTGTTGGCGCCCATGGAAAAAGTCGGTCTCGTAAAAAAAGAGGCGAATACCGAAGATGCTCGCGTGAGTTTTGTGATGCTGGCACCGGGCGGTAAGCGGAAGCTTTCAGAAGGAATGGAACGAGCCGAGGTCTTAGCCGAAGATCTTTTGGAGATGACCGGATTGAAATCGTTCAAGGACCTGATCGGACCTGTCCACAAATTGGGTTTGTTGAGATTCTGAACATAACCAAAAAAACATGCCCGCAACCTTCGTCAAAAGCATCACGCAACTCATTGATCTGCCGGATGACGACAAGCCGCAAATCGCCTTAGTCGGTCGTTCGAATGTGGGCAAGTCCTCTTTGCTCAACCAACTTACCGATCAAAAAGGTTTAGCTCGCGCAAGCGCTGAGCCAGGGCGCACCCAAACCATCAATGTTTTTGACGTTGATGGCCGGTTCTATCTGATTGATTTGCCGGGTTATGGATTTGCCAAAGCATCCAAGGTCAAACGCGTGGGTTTGCGCGGCATGATCAGCGATTATATCAGCGAGGCGCCGCAGCTTAAGCTGGTCTTGCTGATTCTTGATGCGCGGCGCGGTTTTACCGAGCTGGATCTTGAAGTGGCCGGTTATCTCGAGGCGCACTCTATCCCTTATGCGCTGGTAGTTAATAAGATCGACAAGCTTTCGAAATCAGAATATTCCTCGTTAGCCAAAAAAATCGCGCTTAGCCATCCTGGCGTGCCGATTATTCCCAGCTCCAATGTCACGCGGGTCGGTCGCGGCCAAATCCGCCAAACCATCGAAGAGGTGATTCGTTGAACCTCTTGAAATACACGCGTTCAGTTTTTCGGTTTGGAAAACATCTTGTACAGCTTCCTGTAAACACGTTGAGTGTTGGCCGCAAGCCAAGTCTTTAGGCGCTCGTACAAGGAATAGTTGCGTCCGATGAAGATCGGATGCGCCACCGCGCCAAAGCCGATTTTGAATTCGGCGTGCGAGACGTCCTTTTTCATCGTTGGGCCAAAGTCTATTTCTGCCACGCCTAAACGCTGTGCATCCAAGATCAAATCATGGTACAGCACGTCGTTGACTTGGTCGTTCCAATAAGCAGGAACCGACAAGTTGAGCATCAGCTTTAAGGTTTGTGCGGTCAAAATATACGCATTCGCTCCGGCCAGCACGCCATCCTTGCGCGCTAAGAGGCATTTGGCTTGCGCTCCGAATGCGCTGAACAGATCCTCGAAATAGGATCGCTCCTTGGGGGGGGTTCCATGCCGCTCCATATTCGAAAGATACAGCGGATAAAGCTCGCCGAAACATTCGGCACCGGCGTAAGAAAAAGAAAAATTGGCGCGCATGCCTTTGCGCACCGCGTTACGCGTGTTCTTCCGATAATGCATCAACAGTTCTTCCTCCGCCATCTGAGGAATCTGGAGCAGGTAGGTGAACATGTCGGTTTTGCAAGGATCTTCGGGACGGACCATTAAGCGCACCTCGCAGCCCTTAAGGCCGAATGTTTTGCGCAGGATCTCGGCGAGTTGCGGTCGCAAATGATCGAATGTTCGTTGATCGAAAACCACGGGAGAAGCGTAATCTTTATGGAATGGCGCAAAACCCGTTTTGGATCGCTGGTTAGTACCAAAAGGCAGGACGCAAATCCTTGTTCCACCGCGCACAACTTCAACAAACGAGTACTCCAAGCTATAACGCTTGCGCCAAAAAGTCAGCATTTCTTTGGAATAAGCCAGTGATGTCGTGCTGCCCAAAAATTCTTCGGTGTCTTCCGGATTCAAGCGGCGACAGACAAAATCAGTGTTCATGTTGGATTTAGCCTATAAGTCAGTTATTTGTGCTTCGTATAGCGTTCCAGCCCGAATAGTATAGCTTTGAGAACCGGTTTTTCGCCAGTCCGTTGCCGGCGCCTTCAGGCTGAAGGCATAGCCTTGCCCTATAGCCAGCTCGGTGTTAAGGTCTGGCCGCGGATCAACCGCAGAAAGAAGGATTTGCTCATGTGCGGAATCGCCGCCGCTTTCAACGTTGAGAATGCTTCATACGTGGTCTCGCAGATGCTCAAAGCGCTGCAGCATCGCGGTCAGGAAGCCTCGGGCATCGCCTCGACCGACGGTACTCGCCTTTATCTCATCAAGGGTCCTGGTTTGACTGATGAAGTCTTCGATACGGTGGACTTCGACAGGTCTTTGCCGGGAAGCGCGGCCATCGGCCATCTGCGTTATGCCACGAGCGGGGATTCGGGGGCAGTCGAAAGCATTCAGCCATTGCAAGCTGAGTTGCGCGGTGATTTTCCCATCGCTCTGGTTCACAACGGCAACCTTACGAATGCCGAGCCGTTGCGCAAGAGCATGCAGGAGAACGGCATGATCTTCCGCTCGCATAGCGACACGGAGATCTTTCTTCACCTGCTGGCACGTTCATTTGCGTCAGAGATTCCATTCAAGTTCAAAAGCGCTTTCGCGACTGTTGAAGGCGCTTATGCCTTGATGGCCATTACGCCGCGCGCGCTGTATGCCGCGGTGGATCCGCACGGTTTTCGTCCGTTGGTCATGGCTCCATATAAAGGAGGATGGCTGCTGGCTTCCGAAACCTGCGCACTTGATCTGTTTTGCGCCAAAGGCGAGCCGTTATCCAACGGCCAGGTAATGGAACTGACATCGGAAGGCGTGCATAGCTGGACCTTCGAGGTTCAGACGCAGACCCGCCATTGTTCCTTTGAACATATATACTTTTCACGTCCTGATTCGCGCGTCTTCAACAAGTCGGTCTATGGAGTGCGCGTGCGGCTCGGCCAACTGTTGGCGCAAAAGATGCGCGAGCAAGTC
>CAIKNB010000133.1 GCA_903828685.1 Candidatus Uhrbacteria bacterium
ATAGTGTTAGGCCATTAGGCTCTTGAATGTCTTAACGTATCTTTGTGAAACGGAGATGTCGCGGCGTTTGGCGCGCGTGACCTTGCCGGATTCACGGCTGTTAAAATGATCCTGTCCGCCCTTGCGTTTGAGGAGCTTGCCGGTCTTGGTGACCTTGATGCGCTTGGAGATGGTTTTGCGGGTCTTCATAGGTGAGTGAGTAAATTATGATTTCCGTCCCACGATCGTCGAGACGTTGCCGCCCTGGCGCGTAATGGGCTGTTCGGTGAAGAGTTCGTACTGCTCGGTGATGCCTTTGAGGAATTCGTTGATGCGTTCCGCGGCCAGTTCGCCGTGTGCTTTTTCGCGGCCACGCAGCATGATTTCTATCTTGAGCTTGTGTCCTTCCTCCAAAAAGTCCAGGGCCTGCTTTTTGCGTACATCGAGGTCATGCTGGCCGATCTTGACCGAGAGGCGGATGCCTTTGACTTCGACTTTTTTGGCGTGCGCTTTTTGTGCGCGCTGTTCCTTGGCTTTCTGGTATTTGAACGTGCCGTAGTTGAGGAGCTTGCACACCGGCGGGTTGTCTTTGGGTGAGACTTCCACCAGGTCCAGTTCGCGTTCGCGCGCCAGTTGGACGGCGTCGTACGTCTTCATGATGCCCAGGAAGTTACCCTGGTCGTCGATGACCTTAACTTCGGGTACTCGAATATGCTCGTTGGCGCGATACTCGAGCATGGTCGGCTTTTGGAAGGTTTTTCTGCGGTAGTGGATTCTCATTTGCGTTCAGTGATCGTTTGATCACGCGTCGTGGCGCAACTTGCGTTTCGGCACGGCGCTTGGTGGAGATGGAGGGAGTCGCACCCTCGTCCGGACGAGTCGATCACAACTTTCGTTCACAAGCTTGGTCCGCTCAGAAGTTTTCGTTCCACGAGGTTAAACGGACGAGACGCGTGGACTTATGCGTTCGCCAGTGTCATTCATGCCGGAACGCATACGGCATGAACCAAGCTCGAAGTATGACGCTCTTTCCTATCCTGTCGAGCGGCAGAAAGGGGGAGCGGGCACAGACCCTTAGGCGAGTGCCATAACAGGTGAGGGCATGCTGAACGCCGAAGCGAGAGCACTCTTCACCTTGGAGATAACATTGGCAGTTATTTCACTTTGGAACGGTTTAACGAGTCATTCCGGCTCGGCTTGCAGGTTGTAAGGGATTTCGCCGTCGAAACTCGTCATCCCCCTATTCTACGTCCTCTCCGCGCAAAACGCGGCGGACTTGGCGATCCAGATCGCGGTCTTTCAGTTTTTCCCGTTTGTCATGGGCTTTGCGTCCGCGACATAAGGCGAAAGACAGTTTGATCTGATGGCCCGCAGGATACAATGAAAACGGCACTAGTGTCAAGCCTTTGACCGAGGTTTTTCCGGCTAAGTTAAGCAATTCTTTCTTATGGATGAGCACCTTGCGGCTGCGTTCCGCATCTCCGACCTGGACTTTTCCGGCTTTGGAATAGGGCTTAATATGCGCTCCCATGAGCCAAAGTTCGCTATGCGAGATGGTCAAATACGACCCATCTATCTTGGCGCCACCTTCGCGGATGGATTTGACTTCGCCTCCGGTCAACGCCAAACCGCCCTGGTATTTCTCCAGGATCATGTAGTCGAATCCGGCTTTGCGGTTCTCGGTAAAGACTTTGGGCGCTTCTTTCTTCACGCCGTCAGGATACGCGAGGTAAAAAGGGTTGACAAATCGAACAAATTGAGATATAAATTTTAGTTCATTTTCAACCGAAGAAGGAGAATTCAGCATGAAGAAGACCTGTACGGCAATTAGAGTGTGGTACGGAAACGGCGGTTTGAGCTTGCATTTTTGGGTCTCGAAAATCATGAAGCGGTTCATCAGCCTCTTCGAGGCGGCTGGCATCAGTACTGTGCAAATGCGCGAAAGCGGCGTCCTGATTTACGACAATAACGAAGCCATTGAGTTGACGGTGGATTTGAAGCAGGACTCTCGTAAGGCGGGTATCGGTGGCTTCTGTTTGAAGGTGCAGTCCTTGATCTATGCGAATCAGTATGGTGCCGATTTGGCCAGAGTTAGTTTCAGCATCCATAACAACTTGCTCTTGGAAGGATGCCCAGCTACTTCGGATGTGATGTTATATCCGCGAGGGATGTTGCTGATTAATTTCGAAACCAATTTCGGTGGTGTTGCGGAAGTGGGTTGGTACGCCGATCAGTTGAGGGATGACTTCGGGGACGTTATGCAACGAGCTTCATGTGATATGACGGAAAAAGGTGAGGGATTCAGAATTCGTCGAATGTCTGCTGATAGTGCATGGAAACTAATCCGGGCCGCAGTCAAGCGGGCGGTCAAAATCACGCGCGATCAAGTTGATGAACAAACTGTTCCGTTGCTCACCAAACCGCGAGTCAAAACACGCGCCCAGTATCAGCTCACAGAACCTCTGAAAGTCCAATAACTCCAGCGCTAATAGTCTGTGCCGCAAAACTCACCGCCCTCGATACTTCGTCGCTGGGCGGTTTTCTTAATAAAAAAATTCCATCCCGGTGTTACGCCGGGATGGGGGGCTTCAACTTTGGATCATAAAAGGCGGCTCCATGGGGCCGCCCTCTAATCTCGTTGATTACATCTCGTCGACTTCTTTTTTCCCTTTGGCTAATTCACGCTGCTGTTCTTTGTCTAACTCCAGGAGCAACGCTTGGAATTCGCCGACATGCGTTTTTTCTTCGCGCGCGATTTCGGCCAGGACTTTCTTGATCTTGGGGAGTTTGGCTTTGGCTGCGAACTGGTAGTACAGGCTGATGGCGTCGAGCTCGGCGATTATGCCGGCGCGTAAGATTGCGCGGTCGATTTCCGCAGCTGGGACTTTGTCCAAGTCGATGGGCAGGGATGACATCATATAAAGAAATTAGTTATTGATTAACGTTGGATGATGATTCTAAGCAAAGTTACGATGGCAATGGCGGTCCAGCACAGATTCAGGATCGTGGCTTGGTAAGCTTTGCGCGGTAAGCTGGACATGATGATGCCGAGCGCGCCAAAAAGATTCAAACCTTGATACAATGGCCCGTTGAAGATGATGAGCCCGAAGCTCGCCGTGGCATAGGCTGCCAGGATGGAGAACGTACCCAGCCAACCGAGCATGTCCACCACGTCACGCGGTGCGCAGACTTCGCCCACGCACAACTGATCGGACGGTTTCTTTTTTGGCTGACGCTTCATACTGTTGCGGTATTGTACCATTATTGCGGCCACAGTATCCTATGATTCAAATTATGGAATCGCACAGCGGCAAGATCAGTCTGGACACCTGGTCCATCATCAAAGTCATTCTTATTGTCTTAGCCTTTGTCTTCCTATATTACGTCCGCGACATCATCGCGCTGGTCTTTGCGGCTTTGTTCCTGGCGGCGCTCATGAACCCGGCCGCGGAATTTTTTTCGCGCCGCCGCATCCCCAAAGGCATAACCGTGATCGCCCTGTATCTGCTGCTGCTGGCGTTGGCGTTGGTCTCGGCCAGCTTATTCATCCCGTTGCTCATCGATCAGAGCTCCAATCTCGTGGTCACGCTGCGCGAGTCGTGGCAGACCTTGTCCGGCGGCGTGCACTGGTTGCAGGACCTCTCCAACCGTTACGGCTTGGGCGACAACCTGCAAGCGAGTTTGCAGCAGCTGCAGGTCCAACTCACAGGCATGGCCGGAAGTTTAGTCGGCACGCTGACCAACATCGCATCGGGCTTGGTCGGTGTGCTCGTGGTGTTCATCATGGCATATTACATGGTGGTGCAGGAAAAGGATGCACGCCGCGCGCTGCAGAATTTTTTGCCTGACGAATATCAGGAAGTCGTTTCCACCATCCTCAAGCGCGTGGAGGAAAAAATCGGACGCTGGCTCTTGGGCCAGCTGGCGCTGTGCTTGATCATCGGCGTCATGTATTACATCGGATTTCTGCTGCTCGGCACCAAGGCCGCATTCGTACTGGCCGTTTGGGGCGGTTTCACGGAATTCATTCCGTATTTGGGACCGATTCTTGGTGCCATCCCTCCTATCCTATTGGCCTTCACCGATTCGCCGCTGAAGGCGCTGCTGACGCTTGTCATAATGGTTGTGATTCAGCAGAGCGAGGGCCACATCATCGTGCCCAAGGTGATGCAAAAAGCCGTGGGCTTGAATCCGCTCATCAGCATCCTCGCTTTGATCATGGGTGCAAAATTTTTCGGTCTTGTGGGCGCGCTTATGGCGATTCCCGTAGCCACGGCCGTTGCCACTACGCTGACCGAACTTTATCGCTGGCGCAAACAAGCGCGCGCTTGAAGCAACCGATATGGACTGGCGCAAACTCAAAATCTCCCAACTCATCGGCTTGCTGGTTGCGGCCACGCTGTGCGCTGCTTGCGTCATTTTTTTATGTTTTGCGCGCTTGCCTCAAGCCAGGCAAATGCCCGCACCTGTGGTCCAGGCCGACATGGCCAAACTGCACGCGCAATGGAAAGACGCCGTGCTCCAAGCCACGAGCAAGCTCAACGCCGATTCCGTTCCTGCGGATATCACGCAAGCTTATGATGCGATCGTAGCGCTGCGCGTGGCCGCGAATGATCGCGATGCGGATTTGCGCATCGTGATGGCACTGCTTGCCATGCAGCACGGCCAAAGCGGCTCGTATGCCGCCCTGCAGCAGGCGCTGACCCAAATAAAATAATCCGACCATGAAACAGATTCCGGCCACACAAGTTCCGTCTGCTGTACCACGAGCCACGCCGCCGCCGCGCGCGCCGCGGCCGGATTTGTCCGAGCCTCCGCGGCGCATCAAACCCAAACTGGGCCACAACATCTTGGACTGCTTTACGCTCGCGCTCGCTGTCTTTTTGTTGGTCTGCGTCAGCGGATTGTATTTCGTCGCCAAAAGCGGCGTCGTGGAATTGCCGTTTTTTTCCCGCGTCTACCAAGGACCTTCGCCCACGCGTTTGGTCTATGCCAAGCGCCAGACTCTGGATGAGATCAAACAGGATATGGCGGCACGTCTGGCCCAACAGATGGCGGCAAAAAAATATCCGCCTTACACCTTGCGTCTCACCGAGCAGGAGTTGAGCGGTTTTTTGCAGCAAGGCTTGGACACGGCATTCGCCAATACCGATTGGAAAGAGTCCGCCGCCCAGTTAGCGATCCGCCAAAACGATTTGGAAGTTTCGGGCGAGCTGCATTACGGGATCTTCAAGTTCGATCTGCTTATCCGCTTCGTGCCGCAGCTGCATCCTGAAGGCGTAACGTTCGCGCCCGTCGCTTTTCAGCTCGGAGACTATGCGCTGCCTCCGGCCACGGCGTATCGCTTGCTGGGCTATCTGTTTTCGCGCGACCTGGGCGCCTGGCAGCTGTCTTACGGCGACATGCGCCCCGACGCCATCAGCCTGCATGACGGCTATCTGACTTTGGATATCACGCCCGTCGAATGAATGCTTGGTGGCCAAAGTTTGCGCGTATGCTAAGCTCGATTATCATCGCATGATCCTAATCATCCGGTTGCTGCCTTTCCTGGTCGGCTTGCTCGAAGCCGGGTTGTTTTGGTGGCAGGGGAGTTTGCCCGGGACATATCCTTTGCTCGTGGTGGCCGGTGTCATTCTATTGCCTCTGGCCTCCGGCGTCATCGCCTGGAAACAGGTCCGCTTGGGTGATCTGGTGGAAAAGATGGCGCCTGCTTTTCTTTTGCTCGCGGTCTTAGGATTCGCGCTGCTCTTGAGCGAAGGCTGGTGGCCGCGTCTGCTCATCACGGCGCTGGCTGTGGTTTTTTCCTTCCTCTCTTTGGAGCTGTTGTTTCTGCTGGCGCGCGATCCGGGTTCCTATCCGGTAAACGGACTCTCGCATTTGAGTTTGGCGACCGTGCCGCTGGCGGTCTGGTACGGCGTCTCGACTTCCGCCGGTTTGCTCGTGTTCTTGCATTCGGATGGCGTGTGGCACGTGGCGCTGTGCGCCGTGTTGGGCGTGGTGCTGTTCCGCACCACCGGGCATCCGGGCGCGACGCGCCAACAAAACAATATCTGGCTCATCATCGGAGGAATCCTTGGTACCGAAATCGGTTTGCTCGGATTGCTTTTGCCGGTCAGCTTGCCGGCGCAGGGATTGATCGCTGCGCTGTTGTTCTGCAGCGTGTTACGCGTGCGCCGTTACCTATATGAGCCGCGTCCCTCGCGCAAAGTCGCATGGACCGAGGGCCTCTTGGCCCTGCTGTCGCTCATCGTGACTCTGGCCAGCGCTAAGTGGCTCTAGGGGAGAGCCGCCGGACGTAGTATCATATATATATGACCAACCGTTTGAAATTTTTTCGGTCCACCGCTTTCAAAGCTCTGGCGCTCGTGGCATGCGCAGCGATTTGCGGAGGAGTCGCCGGCGGACTAGCCGGTTTTTATGCCGCATCCTCTGTCCCCGCGCAGTTATCCGCCCAGTCTTCGGCTACCGGTACCGCGTCCGGAGTAAAACTTTCGGCAGCGACTTCTACGCCGGCTTTCTCTTTGATACCCGTGGAACGTCCGGCTCTGGCTTCCATCCTTCCGCCGGCTTTCGCCAACCGCGCATCGCTGGTCGGTTCGCTGTACCGCGGAGCCAAGCCCGGCACGTTCGATGATCGGCTGCTCGGCGACGATCGTTTGTTGGGCCAGGTTGTGGCCCTGACTTCTGATGGCTGGTTCCTGACCAGCGCCGCAGCTTTAGGCAACGCGCATCTGGCCGACCTGACCATCTGGTTCAACGGCAAGACGTACGCCGTAGCCAAAGGTTTCAGCGACAAGATGAACGACACGGTCTATCTCAAGATCGACGCCAAGGATTTGCCCTCTGCCTCGTTCACGCGCGTGCAGGATCTTTCGCCCGGCACCGAAGTCTGGGCCGAGCTGCTGCCCGGTGAACTCCAGCCCCTCGTCATCCTCAATCTGAATGCACGCTTGGCGCCGACTGATTCCGTTTCGAGCGAGATCGCCGTGCGGCGCATCCTCTTGAGCGGCACGACGGCTGCGGGCCAGCGCGGCGGCGCGGTGTGGGACGATGCGGGTTTGTTGGTAGGCATCGTGGAAAGCGCGCCGGGCGAAGCCATGCGCCTGGTGCCGGCCTCGGGTATCGATTCATCTTTTTCTTCGTTGCTGTTCGATAGTCAGATCAAGCATGCGGTCTTAGGCGTGCGCACCGTGGATCTGGCCGACGTGCATTTGGGCGGGGATCGCGGCGGCTTGCCGCAGCAAGGCGCTTTGGTGCATGACGATCGCAAGAGCGGCAAACCTGGCGTCGCGCCCAATTCTCCGGCAGCCAAGGCCAAACTCAAGAGCGGCGACGTGATTTTGAAGGTGGAACATGATATCCTTGACGGGTCAGCCGACCTGGGCGAGATTCTCGCCGCTTACCGTCCCGGAACCGCGGTCACGCTACGCGTCTTGAGCAGCTCCACGGACAGCGATGTGAGCGTGACGCTCGGCAGCGCCGTGACCAGCGAACCGTTGAAATAAAACCAGACCATTATGCCTTCGCAAAATTTCGTCAGGCTCTTCATGCGCTCGTGGAAGTTTATTTTGCTGACCACGGTCATCGGCGCGCTGTTGGCGCTGGGATTGTCTTTCACGCAAACGCTCAAATATTCCTCGACCGAGCGCGTGCTCATCACGCAGACCAACGCTACCGGTCTGGATCCGTACACGGCCATCAAGTCCACGGAGAGCATCGCCAACAACCTTTCGGAGATCATCTACACTACAAGCTTCTTCAACGCGGTCATGGCCAAGGGCTCGATCGACGCCAGCTATTTTCCGCAGGACGAGATCAACAAGCGCAAGCTGTGGCAGCAGACCATCGAGACGCAAGTCGCGCCGGGTACGGGCGTGGTCTCCATCATCGCTTACCATCCAAACCGCGACCAAGCCACGGAATTGGCGGTGCGCGTAGCCGAGGAGTTGGCCAACGTAACCCCGAACTACTTCGGCTATTCGGTGCGCGTGCAGATCATCGACGATCCTTTGCCCTCGCGCTTTTTCGCCAAGCCTGAATTCCTGCGCAACATCGCCATCGGTGCCGTGCTGGGGTTGCTTTTGTCTGCTGCTTGGGTGCTGGGGCGCATCAAACCAGTGGCATGAAGCCGAGGGGCTAGGGGATAGGAACCGGAAAAATCATACAGCGGGCCGCAAGGTCCGCTTTTTGTTTTCAGCATTGACAAGCGACGTAAAAATTGCTTAGATGGCAAATCAACAAACAGGAGGTAACCATGTCTGATTTGACTCTGGAGAGTCTGGTCAGGGCATGGGAAATGCTCGTTGACCAGTACCTTATAGCTTTAGAGGAATTAGGCGCGCCGATCAATCCAGCATACGCAGCGCTGGAAAAGAAGGTCTTCCGCAAGCTGCTCATCGCCTCAATCAGGCCGCCGGAGTTCACGCCATTTAACGTGGTCTCCGCTCTCAGCACATATTGCTTTTCCGAAATGCAAAAGATCACGCAGCAGTATGAGGGTGAGCCGCAAGTCAATCTTGTCGAAATCCGGACGCGGGCGCTCAAGACCGTGATCGGGCTGGGACGCGTGCTGCCGCGTTTCTTGGACACGCAAGAGTTCGGTTTCGAGGATTTGCGCATCGTGCAGACGGAACTCGCCATTCGACTTCCGCCGCCATTGCAGTTCGGAACTGAGTCGTTGAAGGTAAAAACGCCTACGACGCGCCCGGCTCCTTCGCCGGACAAGCAGTTGCTGAATGAATGCCGCGGCTCGTCTCCACCGACCCAACCGCCGCCGGTTGATGCCGATCCAGAGCCGCCGCGCCTGGTTTCCTCGACTTACATGCAGCTGCTGAAAGGCAGCAAACGTTGACAAGCGCAGTCGTTCTCACGGCTGCGCTTTATCTTTTCGCCAATTTCAGCACTGGTATAGGCCAAAAAGCATAGGATATTAGTGGCTAAGTTAAGCCAAAAAAGTCTGACCCTTCATGCATTGACAAAATCATCAGGATATGATAAGTTTACATGTTCCATAAATGGCTATTCATGCGGGCTTTGGAGCCGTTCCGACCCCGGTTTGGAGGTATTCCTCCTCCTCTAAACTCGGGCGGCGGGACGGCTTCAGAGCCTGAAAAACCCTGACTTGATCGGCATGGTGCCGGTCATGCGGACTTTCAAAATCAACAAGGTGAAAACGCCGAACAATTCGAGGCCCACTACATGTGCGGCCCCGTGCCGCGAAAGGTAATACGATGAACAAGTTCATGTTTTTTTCTGCAGTCGTTGTTTCGTTGTCGTTGACCGGCGCGGCGAGCGCACAATCGCGCATTTACGGCGCGGAATTCACGACCGACGCGTCGCAGTGTGATCCTAGCACTGGCGAGTGCGTTAGCGTCGCATTGCAGGAATGCAATATGAGGGCAGAAGCCCTTGGTAAGGACCTGCTGGTCAGCCAGACAGGCGCGGCAAGCGCGTTGGCCAACTACCAAAATTGCCGTAGTGATTTGGCGGGCGCCATCCGAAAGCCTGCAACGGCCAAAAAGGCTGTTGCTCCCGTCCCGCCTCCGGCGCCTCCGCCCAAGGTCTGTGTCCCTGACAAGTTCTGCCGAATCGAGAATTCTAAGCCAAAATGCGGCATGAACTCAGATGGAACCGGGAAAGAGAATCCGGATTTGGTTCCGGTGCCCTACGGCTCCTCGGCCAACACGTACGTGTGCGTCACCGGCCCCGAGGCCGCAAACACCATCGCCACGATGAAGAATCGGGTAGATGCGCTTTGCGGCGATACGGCTGCGGACACGGCCAAGTGCGCCGAGGTGCGCGCTTACGTCGATCAGATGACCGAGTTGGTGGGCAAGCCTCAGGAATTCGCCGCCAAGTGGAATGAGGTCTGGGTCTGGTACCAGAAGGAGAAGGAGACTCTCGCCGAGGTTGACCGTCTGGTCAGAAGCCTCAAGGGCGAGCTGGGACAGGCATTCCCGCCCATCCCGGACAAGCCCAACGCCTCGATGCACGAACGCATCGAGTACAAGTTCAGCCAGGTCCGTGGCTCGCGCATCGCGGTTCGCCCGTTCGCACGCGGCGAAGCGCGGTTCGTTCCCGGCGCTGGCGCCATGCCGGCTTACATGGGAGGCGTCGAGCTCGAGGTGGCTGTGCCCAACAGCAGCGTCTCGTTGATCGCCAGCGGTGCTTTGGGTGGTACGGGCAACTCGGCCACAGGGTCGCAGCTGCTGGTCCACGGCAACGCGGGCGTGCGCTTCTACCTGGACGACAACCGACAGACGTCATTGGACGTCACGGGCTATGTCCAGAGTGTGCGAAGTATTCATAGCGCAGGCTATCAGAACGACACGCTCAAGACCTCGGGTATGGGTCAGGGCGGCGGTCTGGAACTTGGAGCCGGCTACTGCTTCGGCAGCGGCGCAGCGTTCTGCCTGCGAGGCGGTGGATATGTTGGCGGCGGAGGCTATAACAGCTTCCCCGGACCCTACCAGCTCAACAGCACGGGAGGCGTCGAAGGCGGTCTCTTCCTCGAGGCTGGCGGCAACATCCCGCTGTTCTGATGCAATCTCGGTCCGCGCAATACGGACTGTACTCACCTTGTCACTTCACCCAGCATCACTACTTGATGCTGGGTTCCCACGAGTCGACCAAATCCTTGGCCGCCTCATGGGAACGTCACGCACCTTTCAACAAATTCAAACGCGCACTTGCGCATGGAGGAACCATGGAAGAAGTGAATGTAACCTTGGAAGAGGGCAACAGATTGAGCAGGAAACGAAAGATCTTTTGGTCAATCGTCATCGCCTTGGTTGCAATCTTGGCCGCGGGCGTCTTGATCTTCGGCGACTCTGGCGCCAGGTGGCTCCACGGCAAGTTCGCTGGTGCACATGCTTCGGCCACAGCCTCGGCTTCTGCAGCGGTTGCATCTAAGCCCGTGCCTGTCGAAAACAGCGAAGCCTGCCTGCACTCCTACGCCACGTGCCGCGACACGGTACGGCAGACGCAGACCAACGTGCAGCTGGCCAATCACGCCGCAACGCAATGCAGGGCTGGCGTGGAACTGCCTACGCTTACTGATGAGCAGCTCAAGGCCATCGTGGCCCTGGCTGAAACGCCGGCGCATTGCAAAGCAGGACTCAAGACCTGCGAGAGCCTGCGTTCCGCAGCGGTCAGAGTCTTCGGCACAGCGGTCAATAACATGACCGGCGCGTGCAATCAGAACTGACCTCCCTCCTTTCTCCGCTCACTTCAGAGCGGATCCCACGAACCGATCGACTCCTGGTCGTTTCATGGGACCACTGGATGATGCACTTAGGCAACATCAAGTGGAAAAGCTCTTTACAGCAAGCAAACAATTCTCCGTCACATGGCGGGAAAGGGTTTGAACGATGAAAAAGATCATTTTGGCAGCAATGCTCTCCGTTGGCCTCGTCGCGTGCGGCGAGAACGAAGGCAGCAACTCGAACGGCGCCATTACGCCTCCGAGCACGTGCGCAAGCATCGGTTCCGCTTGCGTGGGCGAGGGGAGCGTATGCGGGACTTCGACTTGCCACTGCGGCTTCGAAGTGCCGGCGAGCAGCGCAGCAGCTTCGCAACCATGCCAGCAGCAGAACACCTGCACCGTGGGCATGGCCTGTGCCGCTGGCAGCTCGTCCTGCAACGGTCTCGACTGCTACTGCGGCTTCTGGGCCACCAAGGAAATGGAACAGAAGTTTAGTTGCGGTTCGGGCGGCAGCGGCGGAACGGGTGGTTCGGGCGGCAGCGGCGGTGCGTCAGGCCAAGCAGGCACTGGCGGCGCGGCGCCTGCTCCGTCTGGAACGCATTCGTTGCACATCTCGATCGTGTCGCCTCACTCCACGCACATCTGGTGCGAGGGCGCTGCAAGCGAGATCAACGAAGCTGCCGGTGCTAACGTGAAGTTCTACGAGAACTGGCACAGCTTCGGGTGCGACTCGTACGACGGGAAGTACGACTGCGACATCGCGGTACAGTCTGGGACAGAGGAGCAATTCCAATGCTACCTCCTGGATCCCGAGGACAAGCCCGCTGATGCACAGGACGACTTGCGCTACACGTGCGCCAGCCCAGCCCAGTTCGTCTCCGGCGAGAGTTTTTCCACTTCCATCGATGGCACGGTGGTGAACGTGGATCTCATCGCCAACGCCAGTCCGGCCAACCAGACTAAGGTACAGTTCTACAACTGCGCCTGGGTCCAGAAGTAGGCCAGATATGACACGTCAGCTCCCCAGTTGCGGTTCGCGCAGCTGGGGAGTTTTCTTTTAGTCTAAGCTTGACAGTGACGGCAATTTGTGGTTAGCTATCAAATTCCCGAAATATAAGCGGGAGAAAGATAAAAACGACCTTTATACAGCCAAAAAACCGAGAAATCGGTGGAGGACGGAATGAATAACAGAATCCATCAAGTCACGTTGTTTTACGCGTTTTTCGCCACCCTGGGTTGCCTCGCAGCCTGCGGGGAGAGCGAATCGATTGACAATCGTCCCAAGAACATCGTAGGACAGGGCGGCTCGTCCGGTACAACCGGCGATGACGCCGGGAATGCTGGGACTGCCGGTAGCGGCGGTTCGTCGGGCCAGGCTGGCTCCGGCGGCAGCAGCGGTACGGCTGGCAGCAGCGGTACGGCTGGCAGCGGCGGTTCGTCGGGCCAGGCTGGCTCCGGCGGCGTCGGTGGTTCGGCTGGTGCGGGCGGACAAGCTGGAAGTGCTGGGACTGCTGGGACTGCCGGTAGCGGCGGTTCGAGCGGCGACGGCGGCGTCCAAGTTTGTACGCCGGGCGCGCCCGCGGCATGCGCCATCACGGCAGAGCCTATCTGCCTCGGCATCGCCACCTGTAACCAGCAAGGTTCGGGCTACGGCGACTGTCTCGCGCATCCCGAAGTTTGCGGCGATGGCATCGACAACGATTGCGACGGCAAGGTTGACGAGAGCTGCATCCTCGGATGCTTGGCCTCGGCCGGACAAGAAGTCCGCTACCGCTATGTCGCGGCTGGCGGCGCCACCGCAAAATCCCTCACGGTCTTCGATGAGGCCGACAGCGCGAGCAGCCAGCCATTGGCGCGTCCCGCGGCTTGCGGCGGCACCGAGTTTGACATCCAGTACGCCTGGGGCGCCGGATGGGATTGCGACTGTCCCCAGTCGTGTTACGTCGCCGACGATTCCTCGGTCGAATGCGTGGTGCATCGCCCGCTAGGTTCGATCCTGCACATCAATGTGCAGAACCAGACCCAGCCTCCGGGCGGCAGCACCTGGGCATGCGGCACCTGGCCGGCGACGGTCAGTGGCACTTTCCAAGTCTGGGTTAACGGAGCTGCCGTCACCCCGACGTATGAGATCTGGCCGCAACCCGGGCTGTCACCAGCCTGTAAGTTCGTGGTTCAGCTCTAATAGCTTGCGGACGGTCCGTTCCGCTCGCACAATCTTTGCTCCGACTCCCTAAGGGTCGGAGCTTTCTTTTTTTATGCTATACTTCGGCCATGCCCAGGGAGTTTTCTGAGGGTCTTATCGGACACGCGGCGATTGTCCGTATTTTGGAATCGGCGCTGGCCAATCCAGCGCCGTCTTATTTGTTCGTGGGCCAGACCCATGTGGGCAAACACGCCTTTGCCGAGCGGTTCGTGCGCGTGCTCCTGGGCCTCGAACCCGACGCCGAACATTGGCGCTCGCATCCCGATGTGGTCATCCTGGAACAAGAAGAAGGCAAGTCGCAGGTTTCGGTTGAACAGGTGCGCGCGTTGCGCGAACGCGTGGCCCTGCGTCCGATGCGCGCCTCGCGTATCGTGGTCTATGTGCCCTCGGCCGATCGCCTCAACGAGTCAGGCACAAACGCACTGCTCAAAGTCATCGAAGAACCGCCGGCTGATGCGGTTTTTATTTTCGTCTCCGAAGATTTGGGGCGCATCCCGCTCACGGTGCGCAGCCGCAGCGTAACCCTGCCTTTCGGCACCGTGCCGGTCAGCGTCATCGCCGAAGCGCTTTGCGCACGCGGCATCTCCCAAGACGAAGCGCAGGCGCGGGCCGCGAGTTCGCGCGGACGACCGGGCTTGGCCGTGGATTCATCCAACGTCACGGCTGGCGGTTCGGTATTCGTGCGCCAATTTCTGGGCGCTCCGAATACGGACGCGCGTCTCGCATTCATCGAAGAATTGTCCAAAGCCTGCGAATCAGCCGAAGATCCGGGCACGGCCTGGCGCGAAGCGCTGCTCTTCGGCATGCAGGAAGTGCGTTCGTCCTTGATCGCCGATCCGCAGCGCGCGCTTATGGCTGGAGCGGCCATGCTCACGGCTTTGCGCTTCGTGGGCAGCGCGGTTTCGCCGCGCTTGGCGCTGGAGGCTTGCGCCGCGCATCTTTCGGCTGACCCGCGCCGCATTTTGCCGCGCCTTTTTCCGTCGCCGCTCTCGTCATCCATCCCGCCGATATTTTCCTTACCCACAAACATATGAAAGCATCTTTCCCTCCATTCCTGATTGTCGCTTGCGCTGCGCTCATGCTCGCGGGCGCCGGCTGCGGCACGACCACGACCGGAACCGCGGGTCCTGACGGCGGCATGTGGAAATCCTCTGACCGCGGCGTGACCTGGGCCAACAAACGCGCTTTGGTCGTAAGCTCCAAAGTCACGGCAACCGGCGCGCTCTTTAACGTCACGGACATGGTGATGGATCCGCAAGACAACAAGACCATCTATCTGGCCACGGCCCAGTATGGGCTGGTGTATTCGTTGGACGGCGGCGACTCGTGGCAGCTGGCCAGAATCTCGGGCGTGAGCAAGATCAACGCCATCGCCGTGGATCCCAAACAGAAATGCACGGTTTATGCGACCAGCGGCAATAAGATTTACAAAACCGTGGATTGCGCGCGCGATTGGCAGCAGATCTTCTTCGAACCGCGCACTGCAGTGACGTTCACGCGCTTGGTGGTCGACTGGTACAATCCGACCAATCTTTACGTCGGTACGTCTGATGGCGACATCCTGCGTTCGCAGAGCCAAGGCGTATCATGGGAAAAAGTCGAGCGCATCGACGGCGTGCCTATCACGAGCATGGTGCTGGATCCGCGCGATTCGCGCATCGTGTATGTCGGCACCAAGAGCGACGGTATCTGGAAGACCATGGATAGCGGCACCACCTGGACGCAAATCAAAAAACAATTCGGGGATTCGTTCCTGGATGCGCGCTACGTATTGCAGGTCGTGATGGATCCGGTAGAAGCTAACGTCATTTATGACGTGTGCAAGTACGGCATCCTTAAATCCACGGACGGCGGCGATACCTGGAGTGCGCTTAATCTGACTTCGCCTCCGGGCACGGTCAAGATCTATTCGCTGGCCATAGATCCCAAGAACAACCACAATCTGGTGTATACCGGAGTTTCCACGCTGCAATTTTCCACCGACGGCGGCGTGAGCTGGCAGCCCAAGAAGCTGCCGACCACGCAGGCCGGCTCGGTGCTCATGTTCGATCCGTTAGACAGCAACACGCTTTATTTAGGCACCACGCCTCCGCCGCAAGCGCAGCAGGGATTTTGATCGGTTAGGAATACCGAGTCTGGGCGGACGACGTGTCCGCCCTTTAGGTAGACGAAGAAAACGCCGCGAAAGCTCGTGGGTTGACGGTTTGGTCAAAAAATGGAAAACTAACCGTACAAAACTTATGGCAAATTACATTGAAAACGCCAAACCAGACTTCGCTAAAGCCGTGGAGCGCCTGGACCACGAACTCAAGAATATCCGCAGCGGGCGCGCCAACGCCGCTTTGGTCGAAGAGGTAAAAGTCGAAGCCTATGGTTCGACCATGGAACTCAAGGGCGTAGCCGCCATTTCAATACCGGATGCCAAGACCATCCAGATCGAGCCCTGGGACAAGAATTTGGTGAAAGATGTGGAAAAAGCTTTGATTGCGGCCAATCTGGGCCTTAACCCGAACGTGGCCGGTACGGTCATCCGGCTGAACATGCCGCAGATGAACGAGGAGACGCGCAAAGACACGGTCAAGGCCGTGCATCAAAAAGGGGAGCAGGCCAAGATTTCGCTGCGCAACGTGCGCGAACAGGTGCGCGAAACCATCCTCAAGGACGAAAAGGCACATTTAGTTTCCGAAGACGAACGTTTCCGCCAGCTGGAACAATTGGATAAGGCGGTCAAGGAATATAACGAGAAAGTCGACAAGCTCATCGCGGAAAAGGAAGAAGAAGTGATGACGATCTGAGAATCTTATGCCTATTTCTGCAGACCAAAAAATGGATTTGTTGGTGTCGCTGTGCAAACGGCG
>CAIKNB010000134.1 GCA_903828685.1 Candidatus Uhrbacteria bacterium
CCTTTAAGTCTTCCTTGAAAAAACCGGCATCAGTTCTTCTCATAAAAATATCAGAACTGCTTATTGAACCGCAAATCATTCTTATACAGCACACGGATGTCGTCGATCTTCAGGCCTTCTTTCATGGAATAGGTGCGCTCCACGCCCCAGCCGAAGGCGAAGCCCGTGTATTTTTTGGGATCAACTCCCCCGGCCTTGAGCACATTAGGGTGGACCATACCGGCGCCGCCGAGTTCGAGCCAGCCGCGTTTGCACATGCGGCACTTCTGCTTGTCGGCCGTGACGCCCGTGCCGCCGCACACGCCGCACGAGATGTCGATCTCGAAACTCGGTTCGGTGAAGCGGAAGTGGAACGGCCGCAGGCGCGTCTTGCGGTCAGGGCCGAAAAATTCCTGGGCGAAATAATCGAGCACGCCGCGGAGATGAGCGATGGACACGCCCTTGTCGACATACAAGCCCTCGAACTGGTGGAACATGGGCACGTGCGTGGCGTCGCTTTGGCGGCGGTAGCATTTGGCGATGTTGATCATGCGTACCGGGAATTCACCGCGTTCAAGTTCGCGCACTTGGGCATTGGAGGTATGCGGCGTGAGTACCATCTTTCCCTTCTTCGAGACCGGAGCATCCATGAAAAAAGTTTCCCACTCGTCGCGCGCCGGATGGTCCTTGGGCATGTTGAGCGCTTCGAAAGCGAACCAATCCCAATCCACCTCAGGATAGCGCGTGCGCACAAAACCGATGCGCGAAAAAATCTCGGTGATCTCGTTGATGGCTTTGGTCATGGGATGCAGATGGCCTTCGAGAGGACGATTGCCTGGCTCGGTCACATCCGCACGCTCCGTTTCGGAAAGTTTGGACAATGATTCTTGATCCAGCTGGCTGCGACGCGAGGCGATGAGTATTTCCATCTGGCGCTTGAGTTCGTTGGCCGACGCACCCATCTTGGCGCGCTCCGCCGGCTCCAGCGTAGGAAGTTTTTTAAGCAAATCCGTGAGCTCGCCTTTGCGGCCCAGGTATCTGATCTCAACCGCCTCTAAGTCCGCGGATGTTTTGGCCTGCGCTACGCCCTGTTCGACTCCGAGTTTCAAAGCATTCAATTGGTCTTGCATATGTCTTGTTGCGTGTGGTGTTTACCCTGTGCAATGTAGCAAAATAACGCAAAAAAATGAAGCGCCCCGGATCCTTTCGGACCTGGGGCGCAAATGCTTATTGGATATTTCCCTCGCAGCGCATCGGCAACGTCGCCAAAATCTAAGCGCCTTATTACATTCCAACCAAGCCCTTAAGGCTGCCGATGATTAGACCGCTGTAGTGGAACAAGTCGCGCGCAGTCACGAGTACGATGATGAGTATCAAGATGATGAAAGCCGCGTTCTGCAAAGCAATCTCCAGCTTACGGCTCATGGGCCGACGGCGCACTTTTTCGATGGCCAGAAACAGCACGCGTCCGCCATCCAACGCCGGAATGGGCAAGAAGTTGATGACCGCGAGATTGACCGAGAGGATGGCCGCGAATTGCAGCAGCGGCATGAATCCCTGACGCGCCACTTCGCCGGTCATGACCGCAATACCCACCGGACCGGTCAGGTCAGCCGTGACTTTGCGGCTCACCACTAAATCCTTCAGGATGCCGCCGAAAGCCCAGACCACAGCCTTGCTTAAAGCCGCTGTCATATATACCGCCTGCCACGCTGCCTGAAGCAATCCGAAGCGTACTTTGCCAACAGCTGAAAGGCCCACGCCGATGCCCGGTTTTTTTATTTCTTGGATATAGCTTGGCGTGAGCGTAATGGTTTTTTGTTTCTGCTCGCGCTGCAGCACCAGAGCGAAGGTTCCGCTGCTGTTTGCCGCGATCAGGTCGCGCGCTGCGTTTTCGTCCGTGGATTCTATTCCGCCTACCGACAAGACCATGTCCCCGGTCTGCACGCCCGCCTTATCAGCCGGAGAACCGGGCAAAATCTGCGTAATCATGACGCCGCGGTCGGTCACTTGAGCGCCCGTCGGCAAATCGCTAAGCATCGCCGTAGCGCCGCTCACAAAAATCGCGAAGAATAATGCTGCGGCCAAAAGCCAGTTCATGCTTACGCCAGCCGCCATGATGATCAGGCGCTTCCAGATGGGCTTGCGAATGAGCGAGTCCGAATCGTTCTGGCCATCTTCATCTTCACCTTTGAGTTTTACGAAACCGCCGAACGGCAGCCAGTTGATGGACAGAATTGTGTTGCGGTATTCCTTATTATCGCGTGAATTTACGTATTTCCACTTTTTGCCTTCTTTAACCATGCCGCAGGCGCGCGGCGGAAAGCCGATGCCGAATTCCAAGGCTTTGACTCCCAAGATGCGCGCCGCCAAAAAATGACCCAGCTCGTGGATCAAAACCAAGACCGAAAGGACGATAATGAAGATGATGAGCGTCATAGGCAAGAGGATATATGAATTACTCGGACC
>CAIKNB010000135.1 GCA_903828685.1 Candidatus Uhrbacteria bacterium
CGTTGGCTCGCGGGCTTTAAGCGCCGATGGGAGCAATCCCGGGATCGAATAGCAAGCTGCATAACAAATACGGCATCCGCATTTATTCGCGCCGGATTTCTCGATCTCAGAAAACCGCATTGTTCAACAGGCTGCTAGCCGAGAAAATTCCCGAGCCTCGATCACGCGAAGCAACGTAGCTTGCGACTCCAAGCCGATGCTGTTTATCTCGTCCAGGAATAGCGTCCCGGCTCCAACGGCCTCGAACCGCCCCTTGCGCTCGCTATTTGCGCCGGTAAAAGCGCCCTTGACGTGTCCGAACAATGCACTCTGTAGGAGCGTGTCCGGAATGGTTGCACGATCAAACCATAAGTACGGGGAACCGCTGCGACGACTGAGTTTGTGAATTGCTCTTGCAAACATTTCCTTGCCTGTTCCTGTTTCGCCGCAAAGCAGAACATTCGCATCACAACGGGCCGCCCGTTTCATCTCGTCCAAGCACCTGAGAAAGTCTGGACTTTCGCCGACAAGTATCTCTCGTCGCACCGCAGCAAAAGCATCGCGAAACGCTGGGTCGAATGCTCTTTCTGGATTGCCGATCTCCTCCAATTCTGCCCGGATTTCTTGTGGCGCGATCGGACAGAAAAGGACATCAGTCGCACCCGCCGCAAGGGCGCGATGCATCGCTGTGAGATCCCCGATTGGTGCCAGAACGACCACGGGCGCTCCGTTTTCGCTGGCACGCTGTAGGTCACGAAGCAGTTGCGCCAAGAGAGGTCCTTCGGTCCACTCCGCAAAGACCAGTTGGGCTTTATTTCTCGCCGTCGCAGCCACGGTGTCACAGGTGACAACCTCATGACCGTCCGACTCAACGGCGGTAGTCAGGTCAGCCAGCAACTTCGGGCTGGATATGACAAATGCCACTTTCATCACTTTGCCAAGTCCGGTATCGTAAGAACCACCTCAGCTCCCCCTTTGGTGCTGTTCTTCGCCTGAATGCTGCCTCCAATAGCTTGCATCATGTGCTTCGCGATATAGAGACCGAGCCCTTGGTGGCCGTCGTCCCTGCGCGTCGAAGCGCGCGGTTCGAAAATGTGCGCCAAGGCCTCGGCGGAGAAACCGTCCCCGTTGTCCACAACTCTGACAATTGCCCGCTTCAAAACGCGGTCCATTGCCACTTTCACTTCCACTTTTCTCTCAGCGACCGGAGTCTTGCAGTCTTTCAGCGCATCTGCGGCATTCCACAAGAGCTCATGCAGAGCAATCCTAAGGTCCGACTCGTACGTGGTAACCACGATTCCATCGTCCTGAGTCTGGGCGATCGTCTTGGCTCCAGCCTCCGCGAACCTCTGTGCATAGAGAGTCAGCAATTGCCCCACGCTCTTTGGCAGATTCACTCCTCGGAGTCTTTCTTGTCCAAATGTCGCAAAGAAACTACTCATCTTGTTGTAACCCTCTCGTAAGACACAACATAATCCTCGTATGGCACCGGGAGCTGTTGCAATGGCACAGGGGTCGCCGCTTTCGACGTTCTGAGCGATGTCAATGAGTTCTGCGTTACTGTGATCGATAAGACGCCCGACGTCGCTTGCCAGGACGCTTGCGGCACGTGACCGTAATAAGGCGTGAAATTCAATCTCGAACATCCGCAAAGTTTGGACTCGGCGCTGAGCGGCAAGAGCAAGACGGATGCGGGCCAGCAAATCCCGGAACGGCGCTTTCTTCGGAACAAAGTCGTTGGCGTGATCACGACTGATAGCCTCCACGACGTTCCGGAGATGGTTTTCATAGGGGTACGCCGTCAGGATGATAATGGTTGCATTAGGCTGCAACCGCCGCAGTTCGGGAAGCCATCGCATTCCCGCAAATTCTCCTAGACTTACCTCGGGTGTTTTCTTATTTGGAGCGTTGGGATACAAAAGGTCAAGCAGGACAAGGTCGTATTTGTTTACGACCGCTTGGCTGGCAGCGCGTTGATTCGTTACATGTTTGATGTAAGGTCGATCATCATAGCCTTCGCCAATAATATCGACTAGCCGAATCGTTCTCAGGTTGTCGCAAGTATTTTGAGCCCACTCTTTGTCATCATCGATAACCAAAATTCTAAACTTATTCATAACTTAGGATATTCGGGGAATTTAGTGGCTAGGTTGAAGAAGAACGGGGACAGGCTTTTAGAGTGAAGGCTGTTGTTCGGGTTGAATGGAGGCTGGGGCGTTGTGGTCGGAACTGAGATCCAACCGCTTCGCGCCGGCCTTCGCTC
>CAIKNB010000136.1 GCA_903828685.1 Candidatus Uhrbacteria bacterium
CGGCAACCGGCTGCCTCTGGGCATGGTACCCATCGGCATGATGGTCCATTGCGTGGAGCTGGAACCGGGCAAAGGCGGACAGTTGGCGCGCGGCGCCGGCAATTCCATCCAGATATTAGCCGTGGAAGGACGTTTCGCTTCGCTCAAATTGCCTTCAGGTGAAATTCGTAACGTACAAAAGGATTGTTTAGCTACTATCGGTACGGTTTCTAACCCGGATTGGCACTTGGTGCGCTGGGGCAAGGCCGGACGCATGCGCCATCGCGGCATCAAACCCACGGTACGCGGCAAGGTCATGAACCCGGTGGACCACCCGCACGGCGGCGGCGAAGGCAAGCATCCGATCGGCATGAAATACGCCAAGACCAAATGGGGCAAGCATGCGTTGGGCGTGAAGACGCGCAAGAAGCACCTGACGTCTGACATGCTCATCATGCAGCGCCGTAAGAATAAAAAAGCCTAATCATTATGTCTCGAAGTCTCAAAAAAGGTCCGTTTACGGATCCCAAGCTGCTGGCCAAGGTGGCCAAGCTCCGCACTGGCGACAAGACCCCGGTCAAGACCTGGTCGCGCGCCTCAACTATCACGCCTGAGATGGTGGGTTTCATTATCGGCGTACACAACGGCAGGGTGCATATCCCGGTCTCCATCGTGGAAAACATGGTGGGCCACAAACTGGGTGAGTTCGCCTCTACGCGCAAGTTCGTGCGCCACGGCGGCAAGATGCAGAAAGCGCTCGAGACTCCAGCTGGAGCTCCGGCAGCGCTGCTCCGGCAGCAGCGTCTGCTGCGGGAGCTAAGAAATAAATATGGAAGTCAAAGCATCACTGCGTCATCTGCGCATGGCGCCTCGCAAGGTCAGGCTGATCATCGACTTGGTCCGCGGTTTGCCCGTGGCCGAAGCCGAGTTGCGCCTCAAATTCAATCAGCGTGCCGCAGCACGCCCCGTGCTCAAGCTCCTGAATTCGGCTGTGGCCAACGCCGAGCACAACTTCAAATTGGAAAAGTCGTCTTTGCGCATCAAAACCATCACGGCTGACGGCGGTCCGGTGCTCAAACGCATGACGCCTCGCGCCATGGGTTCCGGCACCACGATCCGCAAGCGCATGTCGCACATCAACATCATCTTGTCGGACGAAAAACCTGTCGCCAAGAAGACGGCCAAAAAGGCACCGCGCGCCGCCAAGCAACCGGAGGTCGCCGCTAAACCGGCTCGCGCCAAGGCCGCCGCCAAAAACAACGTTTAATACTATGGGTCACAAAGTCAATCCCAAATCTTTCCGCATCGGCACGACCACCACCTGGCCGTCGCGTTGGTTTGCGCGCAATCAAGTCTATCGGACGCAGCTGCGCGAGGACCTTTCCATCCGCGATTTCTTCAAGCGTGAGCTTAAGGACGCGGCCGTGAGCCAGGTGACCATCAACCGCTCGCGCGGCGCACTCGAGGTCAACATCTCCACGGCCAAGCCGGGCCTGGTCATCGGCCGTTCCGGTTCGGGCATCGAAGACCTCAAAAAGAAATTCCTCAAAAAATTCTTTCCAGGCAAGAAGGTCCAACTGCAGCTCAACGTCTCCGAAATCGCCAAACCCGCCTTGGAGTCGACCATCGTGGCCCAGCAAGTCATCTCCGAACTCGAGCGTCGCATGCCGTTCCGCCGCGTGCTCAAGATGGCCATCGAACGCGTCAAGAAATCCGGCGCTTTGGGCGTCAAAATCATGGTCTCAGGCCGCTTGAACGGCGCCGAAATCGCGCGCCGCGAATGGTTGGGCTGGGGCAAGATCCCGCTCACCAACCTGCGCGCCGACATCGATTATTGCCAAGACAAAGCACAGACCATGGCTGGCGTAATCGGCGTCAAAGTCTGGATTTACCGCGGAGACATCTTTGCCCAGGATCGCTTGGCCCAATATCAGCCCTCGACCCCGACGCGCGACTCGCGCGGACGCGGGCCCGGACCCGGACCCGGACGCATGGGCGACCGTGGACCGCGCCCCGGCGCAGATTCGCGCGCTATAGCACCCGCCGCATAAACATATGTTGATCCCCAAGAAAGTAAAACATCGCAAGTGGCATAAAGGCCGCGGCCGCATGATCCGCACGGCAACCGACAAAATCGAGTTGGCTTTCGGCAACTACGGTCTCAAGGCCACCACAGCTGCCTGGGTCAGCTCCCGGCAAATCGAAGCCTGTCGTCGCGTGCTCACGCGCTACACCAAACGCGGCGGCAAGATTTGGATCCGCATCTTCCCGGACAAACCCATCACCAAAAAAGGTAACGAAGTTCCTATGGGCGCAGGCAAGGGCGCCGTGGACCACTATGTGGCCCCGGTCCGTCCCGGCACGGTCATGTTCGAGATGGATGGCATCCCAGCGGACAAGGCCAAGGAAGCTCTGGAGCTCTCGGCCTACAAGCTGCCGTGTAAATCCCGTTATATCACTAAGCAATGATATGGAAGCAAAAGAATTAAGGCTCAAAACCCGTGAAGAGCTCGTAGCCCTGGCTGGCGAGCTTAGCGGTGACGTGCGCGACCTGCGTTCCACAGTGCGCACCCGCCAGACCCGCAACGTGCGTGAACTGCGCCAAAAGAAGCACGATTTGGCGCGCATCCAGAGCGTGTTGCGTGAAATGGCCCTCAAACCAAAAGTATGACCGAACAGACATCCCAACCCAAAGTGCAGCGCCGCCGCCTCCAAGGCACGGTAGTTTCCGCCAAGATGGCCAAGACCATCGTGGTGCGTATCGACCGTCAGGTGCCGCACAAGAAATACGGCAAGTACTTCACCGTATCCACCAAGCTCAAGGCGCATGACGAAACAGGCGCAGCCAAGGTCGGAGACGTGATCGAGATCGAGGAAACGCGTCCCTTGTCCAAGGACAAACGCTGGCGTTTCATCGCGCTCGTTAAGCAGGCCTAAGCCCAAACATTATGGTCCAACATCGCACAATGCTCGTAGTCGCCGACAATACCGGAGCCAAAAAGCTCCAGGTCATTCGGCTGCACGGGGGTTATCAGCGGCGCACCTCGGGTCTGGGCGACATCGTGACCTGCGTGGTCAAGGAAGCCGACCCTCGCGGCGTGGTCAAGAAGTCCGACGTGGTACATGTCGTGCTGGTACGCATCCACAAGGAGACGCGTCGTCCTGACGGCACCTACGTGCGCTTCGACGACAACGCCGGAGTGGTCATCGATCAGAAATCCAAGGAACCTAAAGGCACCCGCATCTTCGGCCCGGTGGCGCGCGAATTGCGCACCAAGGGTTTTTCCAAGATCATCTCGCTGGCGCCCGAAGTGGTGTAAAAACATATGACGAAACTGCGTATCAAAACAGGCGACACGGTAAAGATCATCACCGGCAAGGACAAAGGCAAGACCGGTAAGGTCATGCAGGTTTTTCCCAAACTCAACCGCGTGGTGGTGGAGGGGATCAACATGTCGAAAAAGCATCTGCGCTCGCGGCAATCCGGACAAAAAGGCCAGGTCATCGAATTTTCCATGCCGCTTAACGCATCCAACGTGATGCCGCTCGATGTCGCCGGCCAGACCGTGCGGCACGATGACAAGCCCAAAGCATAAAAAGTTATGAATCTCAAAGAACGCTACCTCAAAGAAATCGCGCCGCAGCTCGAAAAAGAGCTGAAGATCGAGAACGTCATGGGACTGCCGCGCGTTTCGCATATCACCGTGGCCGTAGGCCTTTCGCCCGGCACCAAGGACGCCAAGATCGAAGAGACGGCCAAAGGCGTGCTGCAACGAATCACCGGCCAAAAGCCTGTAGAGACCAAAGCCAAAAAGTCCATCTCCAACTTTAAGATCCGCCAAGGCATGGTCGTGGGTTTGCGCGTGACATTGCGCGGCAAACGCATGTGGGACTTCCTGGACAAGCTCTTGAACGTGACTTTCCCGCGCATCCGCGACTTCCGCGGTTTGAGCCCGAAGTTGATGGATGCCTCCGGCAACGTCTCGATTGGCTTCAAAGAGTTCTTGGCCTTCCCCGAAATCCGTCCTGACGAAGTCGAACGCATGCATGGTCTGCAGATCACCATTACAACTACCTCCGGTACCAAAGAGCGGGGCATAAGCCTGCTGAAGCATCTGGGATTCCCTTTCTTTAAGGATTAAACCTATGTCCACCAAAGCTCAATTCAATAAATCCATCACCAAGCCCAAGTTCAGCACCCGCATCACGCGGCGCTGTTGGCGCTGCGGCCGAAGGCATGGCTTCATCCGGGATTTCGGCATCTGCCGCATCTGTTTCCGCGAGCTGGCTAATCGCGGCGAACTTCCGGGCGTAACCAAGTCCAGCTGGTAAATCATGAAGCTTTATCTTTTATGAACACCGATCCCATCAGCGATTTCCTGACGCGCATACGCAACGCGTATTCCGCCCGGCGCAACAGCGTGGAGTCTCCGTCTTCGCGTCTCAAGTATGCCGTGGCCAAAATCATGGAGCGTGAAGGCTATTTGAGCTCCGTGACCGAGCGCGCGAACGGTGCCAAGCGAGAATTGGTACTGGCCTTGAAATACCAGGGCAAAGACCCGGCCGTGCGCAGCATTAAACGCGTGTCCAAGCCGGGCAGACGGGTTTACCACAAAGCCGGCGAACTGCCCCGCGTGCTTTCGGACATCGGCATCGCCATCGTCTCCACCTCGGCTGGCATCATGACCAACAAGGATGCGCGCCGGCGCAAACTCGGCGGCGAGATAATCTGCGAAATATACTGATATGTCACGCATCGGCAAAAAACCAATCCTTCTGCCCGCGGGCGTCGAAGCCACGATCGGTGCGCACTCGGTCTCGATCAAGGGACCTAAGGGCGCGCTCGAAATCGGACTCAACCCGGCGGTCAGCGTAAAGCTGGAGCAAGAACCGCGCGCTTTGGTCGTGGAGGTCAAACATCCCGAAAACACTAAGGAAAATGCCTTGTGGGGTTTGACGCGCCAGCTCCTGAACAACGCCGTAGAAGGCGTGCAGAAACCTTTCGATAAATCGCTCGAGTTCGTGGGCGTGGGCTTTAAGGTCGCCGTGGCCGGTAACACACTGAACATCGAGGTAGGATTTTCCCATCCCGTGAAGTTTGAATTGCCCAAAGGCATCGAAGCCAAGGTGGAAAAGCAGATCCTCACCCTGTCGGGCATCGACAAGCAGCTAGTGGGGGAGATGGCGGCTCAAGTGCGCCGCATCCGTCCGCCCGAACCGTATAAGGGCAAGGGCATCAAATACACAACCGAAGTCATCCGCCGCAAAGCCGGTAAGGCCGCGGTCAAGTCAGCCTAAACGCATATGAAACCGACTAAGCTCAAAGTGCTCAAACGCCAGCGTCGCATCGTCCGTGTCCGGGCCAAGATTTCCGGTACGGCAGTGCGTCCCCGTTTGGCCGTGCGCCGCACGCTTTCCCATATCTACGCCCAGCTCATCGATGATGTGGCCGGACGCACTTTAGTGGCCGCTGCGGACACCGAAATCAAGTCCAAGGAAAAGCTGAACAAGACCGATCTGGCCTCGCAGGTGGGCAAATTGGTCGCAGAAAAAGCCAAAGCCAAGAAGATCGAAGCTGCGGTATTCGACCGGCGCGACAAGCAGTACCACGGCCGCATCAAGGCTCTGGCCGACGGCGCGCGCGAAGGCGGCCTTAAATTCTAAATTTGAATTATGACTGACGAACTCACACCACAATCCGCACCAGCCGAAGCCAAGCCCGAAGAAGCTAAGGCAGTACCTGAGGCTGCGAAAGCTGCGCCTCAAGCTGCCAAAGTGGCGCCCGTAGCCCCCAGAGGCGGCCAAGGCGGACGCGGCGGTTTCAATCGCGGCGGCCAAGGCGGACGCGGCGGTTTCAATCGCGGCGGCCAAGGCGGACGCGGCGGACGGCGCGGACCGCCCCGACCAGGTGCTCCCGGCGAAGTTCCGACTGAATCCGACTACGAGGAAAAGAACTTGGAAATTGCGCGTGTCACGCGCGTGACCAAGGGCGGCAAGCGCATGCGCTTCCGTGCTTTGTCAGTGATCGGCAACCGCAAAGGACGCGTGGGTTTTGGCTTGGCCAAAGGCTTGGACGTGGCATTGGCCACGGGCAAGGCCACGACACAGGCCCGCAAAGCCCTCATCACCGTACCGCTCAAGAACGATACCATCCCGCACGCCGTCGAAGCCAAGTTTGCGGCAGCCCGCGTGCTGCTCAAACCCGCGCCTAAAGGCACCGGCGTCAAAGCCGGCGGTGCAGTGCGCGTCGTGCTCGAATTGGCTGGCGTACCCAATGTAGTCTCCAAGATTTTGGGTTCAGCTAACAAGATCAACAACGTAAAGGCGACTTTTATCGCGCTCAAGAAGCTGCGCATCCCGCAAAAAGCGGAGAACGCCGAAACAGCCGACGGCTCAGCTAAATCCCAGTCTCCGGAAACCCGAAACTAGAACCATATGTCGCTTACTCTCAATACCATCAAACCCAAAGCCGGGTCGCGCACTAAGAGGTTCCGCGTGGGCCGCGGTGAAGGCACGGGCAGCGGTAAGACCGCAGGCCGCGGTACCAAAGGCCAGCGCGCTCGTTCTGGCGGACGCAACAAGCTCAAGATGAAAGGCGTGCGCGCCATGCTCTTGTCTTTCCCCAAACTGCGCGGCTTCCGCAGTCGCTACGTCAAAGCCGGTACCGTGAGTTTGGAACGCGCGTCCAAGGTCTTCAGCGCCAAAGAGACCATCGATCTGCGCGCCTTGAAAGCCAAGAATCTGCTGTCGCGCAATGCTTCTAGCGCCAAGCTGGTGGGCAAGGGCCCGGTGGAAAAGGTCCTTAATTTTTCCGGCATCAAAGCTTCGGAAACCGCCAAGGCAGCCGTAGAAAAGGCTGGCGGCTCGTTTATCTTGCCCAAGAAGTCAAAGTCGTCCAAAAAACGTTAATCATGTAACATGTAGCCAAAGACCGAGACGGGCAAATCGGCTACATGACTAAAAACCTATGTGGGAAAAACTTCAGCAAATCTGGAATGCCAAAGAAGTGAGGAACGGTTTGCTTTTCGTGCTGGGCATGATGGTAGTCTTCCGCTTCGCGGCCCACGTTCCCTTGCCGGGCATCGACGTTGAGGCGCTGCGCCGCTTCTTCCAGGCCAACCAGGTCATGGGCATGCTCAACCTGTTTTCCGGCGGCACGATACGCAACTTCGCCATCGTGGCTCTGGGCGTGGCTCCCTACATTACGGCTTCCATTATCTTTCAGCTTTTGGGCATGATTGTCCCCAAGCTTGAGGAAATCCAGAAAGACGGAGAGTCAGGGCAGCAGCGCATCAACCAATGGACGCGTCTTTTGACCGTGCCTTTGGCCGCCCTGCAATCCTTGGCTTTGATCCAGCTCTTGCGCCAATCACAATTGCACATCCTGACCAAGACCGACACGCTGCACATCGTGACCATCATCTTCACGGTCACGGCCGGCACCTTGCTCCTCATGTTCCTGGGCGAACTTATGTCCGAGAAGAAGGTCGGCAACGGCATCTCGCTCCTGATTTTCGCCGGCATTTTGGCCAGTTTGCCTTCCTCCCTGGGCCAGCTCATCGTGTCGTACGATTCTTCGCAGATCATGACTTATGTGGTGTACGGCGTCATCGCCATCCTGACCATCACGGGCGTGGTATTCATCACCGAGGGCCAGCGCAACATCCCGATCCAATATGCGCGTCAGGTCCACGGCAATGCCAGCATGGGCGGAGTCGCGACTTCATTGCCTCTGCGCGTGAACATGGCCGGCGTCATCCCAATCATTTTTGCCATCTCCATCCTGCTGTTCCCGTCGGTCATCGCGCAGTTTTTCATCCATGCGCGCACTCCGTGGATTGCTTATGCGGCACAAGGTTTGATCACATTGCTGCAGAACCAGCTCGTGTACGGCGTGACATACTTTTTGCTGGTCGTGATGTTCACCTTCTTCTACACCGCCGTAGTGTTCCATCCTGACCGCATCGCCGAGAATCTCCAGAAACAAGGCGGCTTCATTCTGGGCATCCGTCCGGGCCAGCCTACGGCCGACTATCTGCAATCCATCATCAACCGCATCAATCTGGTTGGTGCCGTGTTCCTAGGTCTCATCGCCGTGCTGCCGCTTATGGCGCAAGGCTTGAGCGGTTCGCGCCTCTTAGCCATCGGCGGCACATCTTTGCTCATCGTGGTTTCCGTGGTCATCGAATCCATCAAGCAGATCGAAGCCCAACTCACCATGCGTAAGTACGAAGTTTATTGATAGAACATAGAACAAAATTTAAAACACCTCGAGTTTTCTCGGGGTGTTTTTTGGCTGGATTGAGCGAAATTCTGTCCATACTCGATGATTGACAGGATGGGCGATACATGGTATATTTTTGCGTCAGATTTTGTCTGCAATTCAGCTCCTTCAAAAAGAGAGTGAGGAAGACTTGATGAAGAACGATACGGTTTTGCCAAATTGGGTTTGGAACAGTACGACTTTGAGGACGGGTTATGTGACGCCAAGGCCGCATGACACGTTCGGCAGTTTCCTGGTCTATGGAGGGATATTCATATTCCTCCTGATTGCATCAGGCTTCGTAATCCTCGTACTCAACGCCTTGAGTTTTCTGGTCAACGGATATTGGGCGTTTGCTGCGCCAGCCTCGGCAAGCGTGATTCTCTGGATCATGCGGAGGCTAGCCTTCCGTTGGATCCGCATGGAGTGGCGCTGTATAACGGGCGAAAAAGATCTTGAGCCCTATCTTGTCATCACGGAGTATCCAGGCAATGGAATCTATGCGACCTTGAAGAATGTTGGCCTGCGATACAACTATTGGCAGCCCGGTGAAGATTTCAGAAAAATCCGCATGGCATGCGACATCGCCGGCATATATCAACTCTGCCACAAGGGTTATAAATTGTATGAATTGAGGGATGGCTGACGTCTCGCGCACTCGCGCTTCGACAATCCTGTCGGAGTCCGGGTGCGCTCTTTTTTTGTCAGTTTTTGGCTTAACAGTCGAGTCTTGCACCTATGTCAGGCTTCAGGTAAGGTGATTAATCCTTCACATCAAGGAGGTGTACTTTGGCAAAATTTCCGCATAATCCTTCAGGCAGAGCAAGCTGCGTAGTAATGGGTATGGAAGGTGAACATCGGTTTTTTCGGCGTTTCTCCGGACCTCTTCAGGTCGGCGAAGTCCGCGTCAGCATCCAAGTTGACAACGATCGCGCCGCTCTCGATGACCGCCAAACCCGCGAGCTCAAGGAGCAAGTCGGAATCTTCGTCTCCACGCTCGGCATGGCCGTCGCGCTCCAGCCTCCGCTCATCCTGGCCCAAAGGTTGTTGCAAGAGGCGAGTCCCGAGGCTTTCAACCGCCTGCTGCGCCACGATTCGCACTACGAGTTCTGGATGATCCAGGCTTGGGCCGCCGAGACACGGCATCTGCTCCAAGTCTTGCCGGACAAAGAGCAAAGCTTGCGCGAGCAGATCAAAGGCTTGGCCGAGCGTTTGCGCCGCTGGGTCTGGAATCTCAACCTGGATGACATCCGCGGCTTGTCGGTGACGCCTGAACCCCAGGCTGACTGGCTGCATCTCTCCGCCTATGCCAGGCAGCAGGCGGCCAACCGCATGCGTCAGGCCAAGCATGCGTCAGCCGAATCGCCACTAGTCGAGCCCAGGCCGCTTCTGGCCTGGCTCAGGCAGCGTTTGCGCAGCGGCGGCAAGCTTTTGTTCATCGGCGTGGAACGGACAAACGAACTAGCTGCGCTGTGCCTGGATCAGGTCGTGGCGCAGAACGTCGTCCAGGTAGATTTCGCCCAAGACGTCGGCGAGCTGTCGCGCTCCAAGCAAGCTATCGAAAACCGCGATGTCATCGGCGTCATGTTGCTTGGCCTGGATCAGATTTCTACGGAACAGCTCCAAGCTTGGTGCTACGACGTCGATACGCCGTGCGTGAGCCTCGACGAGGTTTCGCTCGAAGCCGCGGAGGCCGCGCTCCAGACTCTGGAGGCCGCGCTCCAGAAAAGATAGCTACTCTTCCTCTAACAGAGTTCCGTGGCGCGGAACTCTGTTTTTTTATGCAGCCGCGGGTGCAATTTTGTTCCGTTTGGCGTACCATGTGCAGGCTTTTCATATGGCGGATACGCAGCATAAGTCGCGGAACGAGCAGCGCTACAGGCGCTGGTTTTTGGTCGCTTCGTATCTGTTGGCTGGCTGCGGTCTCATGCTTATCGTCGAACATGCGCGCCACGAATCACTGCACTTCACCTCTCCTGGTTTGAGCAGCTGGTATTACGCCATCATCCTAGTGGCGGCTTGCGGTGTGGGTCTGCTGATGTTCAAGCGCATCCGTTCCTGGATGTTCTGGGAGACGATCTTCACCGTCACTCTATTCTTGGGCGTCTGGTTTGCTTGCCTGCTGTTGTTGCCGTTGGTTTGGGCTTTGCTTGTGGCTGCGGCGCTGACTTTGGCGCATCTGTTCATCCGTTCCGTGTTTTTGCATGATGCGTTTTATCTCGTCGGGGCCATGGGTGTGGCCATGAGCTTCGCCACCTGGCTAGCGCCCGAGGTGTTGCTGGTGTTTTTGGTGGGCTTTGTCCTATATGATATGGTTGCCGGACCTCCGGGAGGACCGATTCAGGAATTGGCCCGGAGCCTGGTCAGTAAAGGCATCGTTCCCGGTCTGGTCGTGCCCAGCGACTGGCGCGAGTTCGTGGCGTCCGTGGATACAGCCGTGAAAAGCCACAGCGCCTTGCTCGGCGCCGGCGATCTCATCTTGCCTCTGGCCGTGGTGGCGCGCGCCGCTGATGCCGGAGTCTGCCAGGCCGCAATCGTCTTGGTCGGCCTCTTGGTCGGCGTCCTGATCTTGGCGCGAACTCCCTCGCAGCATCCGCGCGCGGCTCTGCCCGCCCTGGCTGCCGGCGTGGGCGTTCCCTTTGTCGTCTTAATGCTGGTGTCATGGATATGAAATCACTTCCGTTATGATGCGAAAAAAGATCCGAGCTGTACTCTTCGGACCCCAAGGCTGCGGCAAAGGCACCCAGGGCCAGCTTTTGGCTGATCGCTTTGACATCCCGTTGGTCGGCGCCGGCGATTTGTTCCGCGCCGAAATCTCGGCGCGCTCGCAGCTGGGCAAACTTGCCAAGAGCTATGTAGAGCGTGGCGCCCTGGCTCCGGATGAGCTGGTCAATGCGGTCATCGCAAGCCAGTTGAAAAAAGTGGATTTGGCGCGCGGCTTTATCCTGGATGGCTATCCGCGCAATGTGGAGCAGGCGACGTATCTGGACCGCATCATGAAAGTGAATTTAGCGGTATATATTAAGATTACGGACAAGGAGGCGGTGCGCCGGCTCCAAGGTCGGCGCCAATGCAAGCGTTGCAAGTTCACTTACCATTTGACTGATGCGCCGCCGGCCAAATCCAACCAATGCTCTATCTGCGGCGGTCCGCTCATCAAGCGTGCCGATGACACCGAAGACATCATCCGCCAGCGTTTGGCCGCTTTCCATTTCATGACCGAACCGTTGGTCTCATATTATCGCCAGCAAGGAGTGCTGCTTCCCATCAACGGCGAGCAGTCCATCCCGTATGTGTTCGAGGACATGATTAAGAAGATGGCTAAGTTGGGATTCCAGAGTTGAAGCAAAATAATGAATTATGAGTTTGATAAAAACACCGCAAGAAATCGAGGCCCTCAAGCAAGGCGGAGCCATACTCTCGCGCGCTTTGCGTGCGGCCATGGACGCTTGCGTGGTCGGAGCTTCGACCAAGCAGATAGACCGCGCCGCGCACGGGTCGCTTAAACGCGAAGGCGCCGAACCGTCCTTTCTGGGCTATCGCATTGCGCCGAGCGACCCGGCGTTTCCGGCCACGGTCTGCATCTCCATCAACGACGAGGTGGTGCACGGTTTGGCTGTGCCTGAACGTTTCATCAAAGACGGTGACGTGGTGAGTCTGGATATTGGCGCTTGGTATTTGGGTTTGTGCACGGATATGGCGGCGACTGTGATTGCAGGATCCGCTGCGCCTCAAGCCGCGGCTTTGGTCAGCGACACGCGCGCATCATTAGAGAAGGCGCTTGAGACCGTTCAGGCAGGCAAGCGGCTCGGCGACATCGGCGCAGCCATCGAAGACTATCTCAAGCCGCGGCACTATGGCATCGTGCGCGATTTGGTGGGGCATGGCGTGGGGCATGCCGTGCATGAAGATCCGCAAATTCCGAATTATCGCGAGTCGCATGCGCCCAAAGTCGCACTGCAATCCGGCATGGTCTTGGCCATCGAACCCATGGTGACTCTCGGCGATTGGCGCGTGGCGCAAAAAGACGACGGTTGGACCATCGTGACGCGCGATCATTCGCTGGCCGCGCACTGGGAAGTCACGATTGCGGTTACAGACTTGGGATATGAGCTGATAACTCCATGGCCTGACAAACTATGAGAATCCTTGGCATTGATTATGGGGAAAAGCGCGTGGGGCTAGCGCTCGGTGATACGGATTCGCGTATCGCTACTCCATGGGCCGTGCTTCCGAATGAAGGCACGTTGCCGCTTTTGGCCAAGATCCACGAAATCGTGACACGCGATTTGGTCGAAGAAATCGTCATCGGCGTGCCGCGTCCGCTCAAAGACCAAGCCAGCGAGAATCAGCAAGTCCGCGCCGTCCGGGAATTCGCGGAGCAACTCAAGGGTCTGGGTTTGCCCATCCATGAAGAAAATGAAGTCTTGACCTCGCGCTTAGCCGCGCAGCAAGCTGCCCAGGCAGGGGAGCGCGACAAGCGCGATGATCTGGCGGCGGCAAATATCCTGCAAACGTGGTTAGATAGACATTGAAATATGGAAAAACACCCACTCCACATCAAGAACCCGGAGCTCCAGACGTCTCCTGATGTCCAAAAGGCAGTCAAGCGTCAGGAACGGCTCACGGGCGAGCGCGTCCCGAACAACCCTTTCGAACGCATCGAGGCATATATGTCACGCCTCGAAAAAGTGTTCCTGCATCCAGACCCGGAAAAACGTCGCCGCAACATAGAGATGCTGCGGCCCAAGATATATGCTGCGCTACTCATCAAAAAAGAGGATTTCCCGGAGAGCTACTTCGAGCTCCAAAAACGCATTGCCCGCGAACGCGGCCAGGCTGTGGAGGAAATCCCGATCAGATCCGCGAGCAGATGATGGACGTCGCGATTCAAGATCAAAAAGCCTCGCTCGACGCCTGGATAGATACCTCACTTCCGAAGACGCCGTGTATCCGGCTTGGTTCAAGTATTACGCCTGGCAGAACGTCACAAAACTCTCCCAGTTCGATAAGGAACGCGGCGAGTACAAGAAACGCACTAGGTCCACGGTCGCGCCTTTCCCCGACATATATCGCGAACCCCTGGCCCAGATCGCTGACATCTACGAACAAGTCAAAGCCGACAACAAGAACCTGAAAGAGCCAGAGATCCGCGGAGCTTTCTCCAAGAAATTCCCGGCCCTGTACGCCGAACTCACGTCCAAATCGCTCGCCGCAACCATGGAGCGGAGCGAACAGGTCAAAGGCAAGTGGATAAAATACTATCAGGGCAAACCTGAGGAAGCAGAAAAGCTTTTTGAATCCCTTGATGGTAAAGGCACGGGCTGGTGCACTGCCGGCAAGAGTACGGCCAAGGCCCAGATCGAGTCCGGTGATTTTTACGTCTATTACACCGAAGACGACAAAGGCGATCCAATCCAGCCCCGGCTCGCCATCCGCATGGACGGCACGGACCGCATCGGCGAAGTCCGCGGCGTTTTGCCGCACCAGGAAGTCGAACCTCTGCTCCAGGACACGCTCGACGAGAAGCTAAAGGAATTCGGGAGCGAAGCTGATGCGTACCGGAAGAAATCTGCTGATATGAGACATATGACCGTGATTGAGGAGAAGATGACCGAAGACAAACAGCTGACCAATGGAGACCTGCGATTCCTGTACGAAATCGACAATCCGATCGAAGGTTTCGGTTATCAGAAAGACCCGCGCATCAAAGAGCTGCGTTCACGACGGAATCAGGAGCATGACATGCTTGCTATTTTTGAGTGTACCAAAGACCAAATCGCCCATGTGCCGAGTGACATCAACAAGAACACCAAAGCCTACGTTGGCCAACTCGAACCCGGGATTTTTGACAGGCTCGCGAAATTTAATGTTGAGCATGTCTATACCGCTTTCCCGGGAGGTTGCATCCGGTTCATGGATGTGGAGCTTGGAGGCAAGACTGCGAAAGAATATGAAAAAGAGCTGATTGACCAGGGCCATAGGATCTCGGATTATGCCAAGGATATCCTGGCCAAGATAAAAGCAACAAAACAGTCCCAATCAATCCAAACTGTCCGCTTGTCGGTCAAAGACCTGGGTTTTTCGTCCGCAACGCGTTACGACAAGATTTGCGAACGTGCGCGTGAGCTTGGGCTTGACCTCGCTCCGGCAGAGACCGGGCCAGCCCTCAGACTATTGATGAAAAACCAGGCTATGAATGATTGGTTCCTGGTAGGCATGGAGGCACTGACGAACCGTGACGGCTACCCGGACCTCTTCTCTCTCGAACGCTACGTCGGCGGCTCGTGGCTCGAGGCGAGCCGCGGCTACCCTGACCGTCAGTGGAATCCCGACAACGAGTTTGCCTTTGCCTGCGCAAGCATTAGAACTTAGGACTTAAATTTTTGTTTTTGATTTTTGTGCTTAGTCCTTTGTTTTTGTTTTACTGATATAATTGCATCGGTAGTAGGCGAATCAGCGGGTGGTCAAGGCTGCCTGCGGCCGAATCCAGCATCCATACGCCGAGAGCGTCTTTGTCCAAGTTTAAAGGCGGAGTGACGTATGCGCTTAAAAAATGAAGATGCTTGGCGTGACGCGCTAGGGCATTTATTGCCGTGCAAACGTCAGGCAAACGTGGTTAAATGGAAATCCATCAGCCGCCTTATGCCCTACATCCGCGACCGGGTCATCGTACTCAAGAAAGAACCGTTCCGCGAACATGACCGGCGCTATTTGCTGTACGGGCGAGATCATGGATTATTGAGCGCTGTGGCGCGCGGCACCAGTTTAGGTCACTCAAAACAAGCTGGCCATCTGGAGCCGTTCTCCGAAACCGAAGTCATGCTGGCCAAAGGCGCAGCATTCGACAAGCTGGCTGTGGCGCGCATGATCACCGTGCCGCCGGTCACGCGGCGTTTGGCTTTCTACGCCGTATGCGGCGCCTTCACCGACCTCATCATCCGGCTGAACCGTCCGGGCATCGCCGACGAGCGCATCTTTAATCTGCTGCGCGAGCTTACGCAGTCTTTGGATTACCTGCCGCGCGACCCCACGCCCGAACGCGCGCGTCTGATGCTTGCGACAGTGACGCTCAAGCTGCTCGACATCTTGGGATTCGCGCCCATCATCCACCGTTCGCCCGAGAACACTACGCCGGTCCAGAGCCTGGCGCTCGCCGCCTTCATGCGCGAGTCGCCTCTTCTTGACGTCTGGCGCGTCACCGGTCAGACAGACGTGTTTCAAGCGGCTGCAGCGTTCGTGGAAGAGGCGCTCAAGGTCACGCACCTGGAGGAGCGGCCGCGCGGCCCCGAAGCCGTGCATGCGCTTCTGGCTTGAGGGTTGACTTTAATCTCCGTAAATGCTAAAAAAACGCCATTCGGCGTTCTTTTCATCTCTACACGCAGCTAGCCAAAGGATTTTGTGCATGCCAAACATCAGGCTTTCGGTCAGTCATCAGAGGGTGTTGTTCAGGAATCGTAGGTTCAACCAAGGCGAATCTCCGAAGCCTACGTCTGTCGAGATTGCAGCGGTGCCGCGCGTCAGATTTCCGAACGAAGATACCGTCAGGGCAGCGGCGCATCGCTACGCCCTTTCCTCGGCGTTTCGCGAACGCAAACGCCAGCAGATGGAACGGGGGGAGTTCAGCCGCTTGGCGGACTTCATGAAGTTCTACAAGTTCGTGGCTGAGCGGATCCGCGAATACCGCGGGCGCGACGCCATCGAGATAGATATCTTCTTGGGCTTGAAAGATTTCGTGAACGAGTGCAAGCAAGCCAACCGTTCGGTCAATCGTTACGACCTCGACATGGCGGCGCGCCGCTGGGTGGACGCGCGCGAGTCGTTGATCGAATTTTTGGGACAGAGCGAACGCCTGGTGGCACGGCCCATGGCGCCTAAGGATGCGCGCGAGCGCGGCGGCGAGGCCTACACCGAGGCGGCCATGAAGCGCCACAAGGATGCGCATATCAAGGATCGCGTCACGGTCATGGCCAGGCTTCCGGGCTATTCGGAGGAACTGTTTATCACCCTGGGTCCGGCCACGCGAGGCTCCAAGCGTCTCAAGGAGAATCGTGTGCGCAAGATCATCAGCATCCAGTCCGAGGCCGAATGGAACTCGTGGAAGCGCACGCGCACCCATGAACGCAAGGAATACCGCAATTTCCATCCGCGTCCGCGCCGCACTTTTGCTGCGAATTGAACTCTGCCCCTTCCCGTATTGCGCGGGAAGGGGTTTTCTTTTACAGTATGCGCATCTATATGGATACCCTCATCTCCAAATTCAAAGACCTGGTCGGCCAGACGGTTACGGTCAAAGGCTGGGCGTATAACGTGCGTTCGTCAGGCAGTATCGCTTTTTTGCAGCTGCGCGACGGTTCGGGATTTACGCAAGCCGTGGTGGCTAAGCCGAACGTGGACGAAGCATCCTGGAATGCAGCCGTGGATACCACCATCGAATCCTCGGTCATAGTCACAGGCACTGTCTCTAAGCATCCTAAACAAGAAGGCGTTTACGAACTCCAAGCCACGCAAGTCGTGCTGGTGCAGAAAGCCGAGGAATATCCCATCGGTAAAAAAGAACATGGACCGGAGTTTTTGCTCGACAATCGCCATCTGTGGTTGCGTGCGCCTTCGCAATGGGCTGTGCAGCGCGTGCGCGACCGCATCATCCATGCCATCTATGACTGGATGCGCGACCACGACTTTCTCAAGATAGATTCACCCATCTTCACGCCTAACGCCTGCGAAGGTACGACCGAACTCTTCGAGGTCAATTACTTTGAAGACCGCAAAGCCTATCTCACGCAATCCGGTCAGCTGTATCTCGAAGCCGCCATCGCATCTGTCGGCCGCTGCTTTGATTTCGGTCCGGTTTTCCGCGCCGAAAAATCCAAGACGCGCCGCCATCTGACCGAGTTCTGGATGATGGATGCCGAAGCCGCATTCGTGGAGCACGAAGAGAACCTCAAGATCCAGGAACAGCTCATCGAGTTCGTGGTCAAGCGCGTGTTGGAGGATTGCCAGGAGGAACTCAAGATTTTGGAACGCAATGTGGAGCCGCTCAAAAAAGTCCAAGCTCCGTTCGAGCGCCTGACCCATGCCGAGGCCATCAAGATTTTGCGCGACAAGGGGAGCGATATCGGCGACATGGACGATCTGGGGGCTGACGATGAGACTACGCTGACCCAGATGTACGAAAAGCCCATCTTCATCGAAAAATATCCGGCTGAAGTCAAAGCTTTTTACATGAAGCGCGACCCGGCCGATCCTACGCGCGTGTTGAACGCGGATTTGCTGGCGCCCGAGGGTTATGGCGAAGTCATCGGCGGCTCGCAGCGCGAAGATGATTACGAAGTTTTGCTCGCGCGCGTACGCGAACACAAACTTCCTGAAAAAGAATTCCAATGGTATTTGGATTTGCGTAAATACGGTTCGGTCCCGCATTCCGGATTCGGCGTCGGCCTCGAACGCTTGGTGGCCTGGATCTGCGGTCTGCATCATGTGCGCGAAACCATTCCATTCCCGCGGCTCATGAATCGTCTGGAGCCATAAGGCATCAAACAGCAAAAAATGGTATCCTATAACGCATGCAAAAGACCTATAGGAGACCGAACAAAGCCAGTAAGACCAATGTACCCATGGTGATTTTCGCCACGTTTTTGGTGGTCGTGGGCATTGCGCTGGATGCGTATTTTTCTTCGCAAAAACCGCCGGCTACGCCGCTGCAGACGACTAAGGCAACCGCGAGCCAAAAAACCCCGGCTACGCCGCTGCAGGCTACAGGCCCGGCGCTGCTTTTGCAGAATGCGGACGCCGTGACCATCCTGGGGTTGGACGGCAAGACGCAGCGTTTGAGTTTGGCGGATTTCAAATCGCAGGTCGCGGAAAAATATTGGCCGACCGAAGGTTCGCAAGCGGCTAACGGCTCGGTGGCGTATTTTTTGGCTGCCGCCTCCAGCGATTCACGCCAAGCATTCTTGAATTCTGATCGGTCTTACACCGCGGCTTTAGGTATAGCCAAAGCTGATGGCGCATCCGTCATCGAAGTCGCCAAGGGTTCGGATAAGGCGCAACAGCTGGTGCTGCGCGACAAAAACGGCAAACCGCTGTCCGATGCTTCGCTTTTGGGTTGGCTGGATGCGAATTCACTGGTCGTATCCGCTGTGGCTACGACTACGCGCGCAGCTTACACGTTGAATGTCGACGGGAACGTCCGCTATCTCTCCGCGCTGCCTGACAATGTGGTTTACGAAGAGGCGCGCGCTGGCGCCATTTGGTATGCCACGGCGCAACTGGGCCAGGGCCTGGAATCAGAACCGCAAGGCCCGTCCGAATTGCATCGCGTCACGGCTGACGGCGCTGACCTCAAGGTGGCGCGCGATGCTTTGCGCGTGTTCTTGGTGGCCGTGCCAAGCGGCGCTGACAAACTCATGTATATGATGGATGACGGTGCGGCGTATTACCAAACAATCGGCGGTCAATCTTCCCGTACAGCTTTGGGCAAGCGCCGTCCGTTGGCGTTTTTGCCCGACGGGCGTCTGGCGCTGCGCGATAATTATGACGTGGTGGCCTATGATCCGGCGAACGGCCAAGTCAGCAAGCTTGGCGCGCTGCCCGAAGGCGAAGTCAAAGTGTTCGTGGCGCCGGCCCTCGACTTGATTCAACCCGCCCCGTAGAATAGCAATCTCCATATGCCACATGACAAAACCTGGGATCTGAAACTTTACGCCGTACTGGGCGCCGTATTCGTGCTGTTGGTCGCGGGTGCGGCAATCGTGCTGATAGTTTTAGGAACGCACAAGCCGCTGGCTCCGGCTGCCGGTAAATCGTCGCAGTCCGCGTCCAAGGTTACGGGCAAATTGGGCGAGATCTCCAGTACTTGCGGAGGCCCGCAGCGCCTGCCGTGCCGTCCAGGGCTCAAATGCTCGAATGGAGACGATACCCAAAGTTACGGTACATGCGTCAAAGTCGTGATCCCTTCCACTGAAGGCGTACTGGCGCAGGGTCAGCTCAACGAAGGCTGCAACGAGCTGAACGCATGCGTGCCTGGCTTATACTGCAAGCAGGGGATTTGCGCCTCACTCGAGTCCATGGCGCCGCGCATCCAAGAGATGCTGTTGGACGGCGCACAGCTCAATTACGGCGGCTATATGGCCAAACCGGGCACCACCATCACCCTTAATCTGCAGACGCTTAATGCAGAAAACGTGACTATCTACTACCTGTCGGCTGACGGCTCTCAGACCAAGAAGGTCGAACCCGTGGCCAAGTCCGCAGGCGGCAAATATTCGGCCGACTTCAGCATCGTCAAAGGAATGCAGGGTTGGCTGGAAGCGCGTGCCACAGCTCAAAGCGGCGATTATTCGGTTTTGTCCGTGGGCATTGCAGCCAGCGAATGAAACATGTAAGTTAAAGGAATAGACGATCAATATGCCTCGAATCATGAATCTCGAAGCCGTGCCTTTGCCCGGACAACTGGTTGAAGTCTGCGGTTGGATCAATGCACGCCGCGACATGGGCAAGATAACTTTCTTGGATTTGCGCGACAGCTCCGGAATCCTGCAGGCGGTTTTGGTGCCGTCAGAATTGGATGATGCGTCGCGCGAACTTATCTCGACCCTGCGTCCGGAATTTTGTTTGCGCGTCACAGGCTTGGTCCAGCCGCGCGGTGCCAAGCAAATCAATCCAGACATGCCCACGGGAACGGTGGAGCTCTTGGTCAATAGTGTGGAGATCCTGAATCCCGCCAAGACGCCGCCTTTCGAGTTGGCCGACACCATGCCGGTCAACGAGGAGTTGCGTCTCAAATATCGCTATTTGGATCTGCGCAGTCCGCGGTTGCTCAAGAACCTCAAACTGCGCGACGCAGTCATCACGTTCATGCGCAATTATCTGCATGCGCAGGATTTTGTCGAAGTCGAAACTCCATATATCACCAAGGGTACGCCCGAGGGCGCGCGCGAATTCATCATCCCGTCGCGTCAGCAGCCGGGAAAGTTTTTTGCCTTGCCGCAATCGCCGCAACAATTCAAGCAGCTCTTGATGGTC
>CAIKNB010000137.1 GCA_903828685.1 Candidatus Uhrbacteria bacterium
CGACGTCCTTATCGAAATCCGCGCCCATGCGGTCGAGCTTGTTCACAAAGCAGATGCGCGGCACGCTGTACTTGTCAGCCTGACGCCACACGGTTTCGGACTGCGGCTCCACGCCGGCCACGCCGTCAAAGACGACCACGGCGCCGTCGAGCACGCGCAAAGAGCGCTGCACTTCGATGGTGAAGTCGATGTGTCCTGGAGTGTCGATCAAATTGAGGCGCGTCCCCTTCCAAAAGCAGGTCGTGGCCGCGGAAGTGATGGTGATGCCGCGCTCTTGTTCCTGTTCCATCCAGTCCATGGTGGCTGCGCCTTCGTGCACCTCGCCGATCTTATGTTTGCGGCCGGTGTAAAAAAGCACGCGCTCGGAGACCGTAGTCTTGCCGGCGTCGATGTGGGCGATGATCCCGAAGTTTCGGGTGTTCTCGAGGGTATATTCTCTAGGCATAGTAGTTAGTCGATTTTATTATTGTACGTGTAAAAATTATCTTGATGCTAAAGCTCCGCAAACTCCGATAAACGCAAGAGACGCGATTGAGCGCGTCTCAATGCCATATCTTGATTTGACTACCCGGTCTGAGCCGTCGTCCATACGATCTGGGCGACAATTAGCGAGCGAAGTGCGCGAAAGCGCGGTTGGCCTCGGCCATGCGCTGCACATCCTGCTTCTTCTTCACGGCGTCGCCCTGATTTTCGGCGGCGGCCATGATTTCGTTGGAAAGTTTGATGGCCATGGGCTTGCCCTTTTTGGAGCGAGCCGCAGTCAGGAGCCAGCGGAACGCCAACTGCATGCGGCGCTCGGCGCGGACCTGAATCGGAATCTGGTAGTTAGCGCCGCCCACGCGACGTGATTTGACTTCGAGGAGGGGCGACACGTTCTTCATGGCTTCGTTAAAGATATCGATAGCCGGTTTCTTGGTCTTGTCTTCGATGATCTGAAAAGCTTCGTACACAATCTTTTGTGACGTGGACTTCTTGCCTTCCTTCATCACGTAGTTGATGAGCTTGGCCACGAGTGGCGAAGCGTATTTGGGATCGGCGAGAATCTTACGTTTGGGTGCTTGTTTTCCGCGCATAAATAGTTACTGGATTATTTCTTCCCTTCCTTAGGACGCTTGGCGCCGTAGACTGAACGACTGCGACGGCGGCTGGAAACGCCCTGGGTATCGTAAACTCCGCGGATCACATGGTAGCGCACGCCCGGCAGATCTTTGACGCGACCGCCGCGCAACAGCACAATGGAATGCTCTTGCAGGTTGTGGCCTTCGCCCGGGATATAAGCTGTGACTTCCATGCCGTTGGAGAGACGCACACGGCAAATCTTCCGCAACGCCGAGTTCGGCTTTTTCGGGGTCATGGTGGTCACCTTGGTACACACGCCGCGTTTGAACGGCGCGCCCTTAGCGAGCTCGGTGCGCTTACGGTGCAACGTGTCCATGGTGAACTGCATGGCCGGGCTCTTGGACTTCACCTTTTGCGGGCGGCGTCCCTGTTTCACGAGTTGGTTGATGCTAGGCATAATAATGCGGGCAAAATATAACAATAATCAGGCCTCACCGTCAAGGGCTAAAGATTAATTTCGACCGAAAAGCCGGAATAGCCCCGCATTGCAATCAAAAAGACACAAAAAACCGCGGAACCATGAGGGCCAGGCAGGCAATCATGCACAACAAGATATAGGCTGGCAAAGCGCCGTATTTCAGCCATTTCTCCGACTTCCAGCATGCGCCTAGCTGACCCAGCACGGCCAGGAACCCGATAGACCAGACCAGCGGCTGGTTTATCACGGCCAAAGACAAGAGCAGACAGGCAGCCGGCAAGTAATGCACGATACGCAACGGCGCAGCCTGGTAACGCAAGCGGTAAATCAGGTCAGCTCCGCCGACGAGCAGAGCCGAACCGGCCAGCAGGAAGATCATCCAGGGCTGAAACTGCGCGGCGCTGATGCCGTAGGCCGCGGCCGCATATCCCAGACAGAACGCGATGAGCGCGGAGAGTACGGCGTGCGGAACTTGGCCGCTCCCCCAACCTGCGCCGCGGCGCGTCTGCAGCCAAAGCAGCAGCGTGGCGGAAAAGATGCCGAGGAACACTGGCCAGCCCAAGAGCGCGGCGCCCAACCAGCTGACGATCAAAAAGACGCGCGAAAGTTCCTGATAATCCTGCAAGGCGATGGCGCCGGATGGCAAAGGCAGATGCGGACGCGACACTTCGTCTTCAGCCAGATTGTCCAAATCGCGTTCCAAGCGCCAATACAGGATCCAAACGAAGAACACGATCCAAGCCAAACCGAAAGCCAGCAAACTGGTGTACGAAGGATCGGAACCGCGCGCCGACCAGCCGAGCCCCATGCCCAAAGCGCAAATGCCAAACCAGCCGAGACCTTGCAAAGTGAGCCAGCGCTGCGCGAGCGCGCGATAAGCGGCCACGCGCCGCACCATGAGCGCGAGCAAAAATCCGGCCGCGAGCAGGAACAGCACTGCCGCCTGCACAGCCACGAGTCCGATCTGGGCCTGGCTGCCCAAGGGCACCATAAAACGATCCAGTTGGTTGTTGATCCAAAATCCGCTGCTCTGCAAAGTGATGAGCAAGCGGTTCACGTCATCCATGCTCTGCAGTGTCGTGCCTCGGGTAAGCGCCGCGAGCGCCGCAATCCACGAAAGGCAATGCAAGCTCAAAGCACTGACCAGATAAGTGCCGAGCGGCATGAGAATGCCGCGAATCGTATCCACGCGCAGACGGCGGAATTCCCAGAGCAGGCCTATGCCCAAACCCAAAGGCAAAAACCGGATGAGCGCATCCGGACCCGCGTGCAACGGCAGCAGACCTAACGTCATGATGCTGCCGAACGCGTCTGCGGGCCGCAGAATGAAATATGAGGCGCCGTCATTCCACCAGCCAGTCAGGGACAAGAGGAATGAAAAGACTGCAGCCGAGGCTGCGATAAAAACGGCTGAAGCCGCGGCTTGGTCGAGCCGAAACTTTTTCATCCAGGTGAGCGCGAACAGGGCGCAGACCAGGACCAACGTGAAGAGCGGCGCATAACCGAACAGGATGTCGGAGAGCGCGGGCCAACCGGCGTTGATGAGTACGCCGCGCAAAAACGGCATAAGCAGGCAGACCGCTGCCCAGATGAGCATGACCTCTCCGGCGTCGCACGAGCGGCGCATTCCGCTGAACCACTTCATAGCAAATAGTTAGGCACGGGCACGATGTGGCCGATCAGACTCCAGACGAAATCAATCAAACCGGAAAAGATGCCCAGGTGCATGAACGAATCCAAGATAATGATCAAGAGCAGCAGATATGGTCCGCGGCTTTCGATGAACATGCGCGCCGCCGCAAATTTCGGCTTGTCCAATAAAGCCAGGAGCGCTTTGGAACCGTCCAGAGGCGGTAGCGGGATGAAATTGAAAGCCATGAGCGCCACGTTGAGCTGGGCGCAGACCAACAAAAATATGGTGAGCAGATTATCCATGCCCAGCTGCTGGCCGAAAGCCGAAAGCAGCAGGATGGAAATGAGCGCCAGGATGAAATTGCTTAGCGGTCCGGCGAAGGCGATGAACACCGGCCCCCACTTGGGCCATTTGAGGTTGTATGGATTGTACGGCACGGGCCGACCCCAGCCGAAGCCGACCAGCACCACGGCCAAGAGCCCGATCAGATCCACATGCGAAGCCGGATTCAAAGTCAGGCGCCCAGCGCGTTTAGCCGTGGTGTCGCCCTGTAGCGTGGCGACCAAAGCATGCGAAAACTCATGCACCGAAAGCGCAATGAGGAACGCCAGCACCCAGGTGAAGAAAACCAGCGGTTCGTTAAAGAGAAGGGTGAACATATAAGACGAGCCGGGTCACAGCTCTTGCCAAGCATACAGTATGCGTGTATATTTCGGCCATATCGAAATATAACCTTATGTCCCGCATCGACCAACTTACCGGCCGCAGCGCCAATTTCGGCAATTCGCGCAGCCATTCCAACATCGCCACTAAGCGCCGCCAGAACGTCAATCTTCAGGTTGTGCACCTGGGCGGCAAACGCCTCCGCGTCTCAGCCCGGACTTTGAAGTCCATCAAGAAGCTAGCCAAGCAGCTCAACGGCGAAATGCCCACGCTCAAATCCAAGAAGGCGGCCAACCGCGCCAAATTCCAAGCCGCCAAGAAGTCCGCAAAATAAATTTCCAAAAACTCCCCCGGCGAAATACC
>CAIKNB010000138.1 GCA_903828685.1 Candidatus Uhrbacteria bacterium
AGTTCCGGCGGTTTCTTGGTGACATTGAAAACGCAAATCGGCGTGGTGTTTCTTGCATCATGGTGGCTCACAGCAAAATCAACCGATTCAAAAACCCGGATGGTAGCGACTACGTTCGATACGAACCGCGGCTAATCGATAACCCGAAGGCCAGCAACATGCTCCAGTGGGTGCAGTTTTTGGATCATCTTGTTTTTATCGACATCGATAAAAACGTTACGAAAGGCAAAGCCTGCGGTGGTGCGTCACGCACGATGTATCTGGATACATCGCCGGTTCGGATGTCAAAAGCACGTGGGATTTCCAACGATCCTATCGTCTACGAAAAAGGATCAACGGCATTATGGGATCTGCTCGGAGTAAAATAAGAAACGGTAAACTAAAAAGGAGGGTTAAAAACATGCAGTTAGAAAACGGAACATATCCGGCGCATCCGACGGGACGTGTCGAGGTCGGCGAACATGCGAATGGTTGCCTGATTGCCACGATGGAGTTCGACATCGGCGAAGGCCGCACGATCAGCAACGTGTTTTGGCTGACCACGAAGGATGGGGCCATCAATACGCGGTCAATCGAAACCTTGAAAGAGATATTCGGGTGGGATGGGGCGGACCCGTTCTGGTTGGCAGACCATGCCGTGGAGTTTGTCGACGTCGCGGTCGAACTGGTGATCAAAAACGAAACATTCCAAGGCAACGACGGCAACGATCACACGGTGCCGAAAGTCAAGTGGGTGAATCCGATTGGCGGAGGCGTGCAGATCGCCAATAGTGATCGCAAGGCACTGACATCAAAGTATGGCGCGAAGCTCCGGGCTGTATCCGGGGGAACGCCAGCCACTAAAAAGACAGCGCCGCCAGCGGCACCTGCCAAAGCAGCCCTGCCACCTGAGCCCAAGCAAAACGGCATACCGTCCGATATGCACGCATGCTGGAAGACACTCACGGATGCAATGGCGGACAAGCCGCGCAATGACGTCGAAGCACAGTGGTTTGAGATCATTAAGGAAGCATGCGGCGACAAACCGCAGGCCGACTACACGCCTGCTGATTGGGGCGTGGTGATGGCGAAGATCAAGACGACATTCGATAACTTGCCGTTCTAAGGATGGCTGTGGTCTGAAGGCTGTGGGCTGTTGAATTAGCCTATGGTCTACAGCCTACGGTCCACGGTCAAATTCCCTGCCCAGGGACCGGGGGTGTGCGTATCCGGTAAAACACGCGCATGGAGCTTAAAACATGAAGAAACTGAAACTTGACCAGATAATTATTGATGCAGGGACACAGACGCGGGCGAAGCTGAACGAAGACACGATTGAAGATTACGCGGAAGCCATGACTGAGGGCGGTAAATTTCCGTTGATCGCCGTCTTTACTGATGGAGCAAATTACATTCTTGCCGACGGCTTCCACCGTTACATGGCGGCTAAGAAAAACGGATGGGTTGACATTGAGGTTGATTTGCACAAAGGCACAAGAATTGACGCCCTATGGTACAGCCTTGGTGCAAATAAGGCCAATGGCCAACGCATGAATCACGACGACAAGCGCAATTCCATAATGCTCGCATTGCGTGATTTTCCCAAAAAGACGCAAGGAGAGATCGCGCAACATGTTGGATGTTCTCGTGAATGGGTCAATAAGGTTTTTGGGCAGGTTGTGAACACTTCACAACCTGGAAGGACCGTTACCGGGAAAGACGGTAAAAGTTATCCGGCGCGGCACGAGGATGATCTTAGCCGCCCACCCAAGCCGCCGGAGGAAGAAAAGGATGACAACGGCAAGGTAATC
>CAIKNB010000139.1 GCA_903828685.1 Candidatus Uhrbacteria bacterium
ACACAAGCAGACAACATCGCTGATTCAATAATAAAAGGACGCCAATGGTGGCAGGTGCGACGTGTCTGACTTCCCTTATTTTCCGCTATACCCTACCGATTTACTCGGTGATGATAAAGTAATCATCCAAGACCTAACCGAATTCGGTGCTTATATGCGCCTGCTGTGCCTTGCTTGGCAACAGAACCCGCCCGCATCAATCCCCTCAGACGACGCCGTGATCGCAAAGATGCTTTGCGTCACGCCCGATGTTTGGGCACGATTGCGGCCAGCGGTTATCCCTTGCTGGCAACTGCGCGGAAACAGGTTGTTTAATAAGCGTCTTAATATGGTATATCAATCCATGATTGAACGCCGCCAGAAGTATCAGAAGGCTGGAGAAAAAGGCGCGCAGCATCGCTATAGCATCGCTATAGCATCGCTACAGCCATCTGGAAGTGGAGATGGAAATGGAATTAGAGATGGAGATGGAAATGCCGGAACAGATGCCGACGATCTGCCACCGCTGACACCAGAGCAGCGCAAAGAGGTCAACCGGCTCCACGCATACACGCTTGAACGGTTCGGGTTGACGGCCATGGACATCAACCGTGAGCGCATACGGGCGAACCTGTGCGAACTTCTCCAGCGCGGATACCGGCCAGAGCAGGTCGAGGAGGTTGTTGCGTGGGCGAAGTCGCCAAAGGCCGGCAAGGGAACACCGCAATCCGCCGTCTCCGCCACTGACCCGCTCAAATTCGGGCAATGGCTGACGACGATGGAGAATCACCGGAAATTCCTAGAGCAGGAGAAAGCGAGGCGGAACCGATGAACGTCAACGGAATCCAACAGACCGTTTCTTTGACAACCTTCGCGTGGACGTGCAAGTTTTGCCATCGCGGGTTTGAGTCGAAAACTCTAGGCGAGAATCCGCCAAAGGAATTAGTGTGCAATGATTGCGCCGATGCCTACAATTCCAAGGCATTTCAGACGTACCGGCTGGACGATGTAGGAGAGCGCGTAGCGCGGAAGGTCGGCAACAAGAGTGATTGCCGAATGGAACAGCGGGAAACGCTGGCACGCTGGCAGCAGTTGGCGATGAACGGCGATCTCCAGACGCGGCTTCGGTACACGGCGATGTTCACGCTGGCGAATCGTATCAGGACAGGAATGGAATCGTCACCGGCACCGAAGCAAAACCGAGGCGATTGGTGAAAATAAACAGGGTTACACGCCTTCACAGACCGTCAGTAAATTTGTATAATCAAGAAAGTTAAGGACACGATATGAGCACGATGAAGATACCGAGAGCTATGAAAAAAACCATGAAACCAATCGGAATGGCGGGGCTGATGTTCGCTGCATCGAGCCTGTTCAACGGCTGCACCGAGCGCAAAACAATCAAGGTGCAAGAATGGCGTCCAATAATGGCCTCCAGCATTACAAACGCTTTGGCGTGTGGCCAACAGGTGCTAATCACCACCGAAGATAACGGCATGATTGTAATGGAGATTTCCAAGAGGGAAAGCCGTTGAACGCAGAAGCAAAAGCCAAAGAAAGTATGAAGGAATGCAACCGCAATCGAGCGCGGAGAACTGGAGGTAAAATGAGCGAGAAAATTCCAAAGCTGAAACTGCGGTTGACGACGGAACAGTTCGAGAAAATCGAATGGTTCGTCGTCAAGAACAAAAAACGCCGCGATGAATTTATCAACCAATACATGCTGATTTCCGAGCCGCGCATGGAAGCCGGACCAACCACAAAACGCCGCGAACTGCGCATATGGATGCTGATACCGCAGGAAGGCACGGCGGCAATGGCCATCCGCCTGCTGATGAGCCTGCGCGACTACGACTACCGGCGAAGTCCTCAACATACGCAGAACGCCGAGGGTCAACCTCGGCGCGAAGCGTAGCCCCAACGTTCAAACTCTGCCGCGCCGTCAAATAACCAAGGAGGAATCAAATGCCAATAAACCGTAACACGCCCTACGCTATCGCAACGCCGGAAGATAAGGCGTTGGCATCATCGGGTGGTTCGGCACGCGACATCGCCAAATCACTCGCCAAAACGAACGGGTGCAACTGTGACCTAGACAACTGGGAACCGGAAGCCAGCACCGGACACTCGTGGGTCTGTCGAATCCACAAGACTGCCTCAGAGCTACGAGACGAATACCTGCTGAGTCAGCCAGTGCCGAACGTGGAAGCTGACGCACGCCGCGTCGAACAACCAAAGGAGAAACATGGAAACTGAATCAACCGGAGTACCGATGACCACCACACTGCCACAGGAGCAAGCGGCGTTGTCGTCCAGCGCCTTGTTAGGTGCTTTCGTGGAATTTCCAAAAATCGCCCGACTGTCGAGGGAGTGCTGGATAACAGAAAAACTCGACGGCACAAACGCGCAGGTCTGCATCACCGAAGATGGGCAAATGCTCGTCGGTAGCCGGACGCGGTGGCTGACACCGGAGACGGGAGACAACCACGGCTTCATGCTGTGGGCGCTGACACACCGGGACGAACTGATGACGCTCGGAGTAGGGCGACACTTCGGGGAATGGTGGGGCAGCGGAATCCAGCGCGGCTACGGACTGCCAAAAGGTGAAAAGCGGTGGAGTCTCTTCAACGTCTCGCGCTGGTGTCTGCACGGCCAAACACCGCAACGAATCGCTACCGCTGACCCGCGCATCGAGAAATATCAGGACGCGCTCCCGCCATGCTGCGGAATCGTGCCAGTGCTCTATCGCGGAATCTTCACGACCGACGCTTGCGAGGCGGCACTGGCAGACCTGAGAGCGAACGGAAGCAAAGCATCGCCGGGCTTCGGAAAGCCAGAGGGCATCGTGTGCTTCCACGTCGCCGGTAACTGCGGCTTCAAAAAGACGCTCGAAAAAGATGAAGTGCCGAAAACACTGTCAGCACCTAACGCAGACTTGAGCCGCCGAGACCAGAAATCGAGTCAACCATGAAAACCAAGGCATCAAAATCTCCATCAACCGAGGCCGCGAAGCGGGTCTCGGTTGGCTCGAAGGAATTGTTCGCGCTTTGCAAGACGTGGGAGGGTGAAGGCAAGGAACTGCTCATACAGGCATCGAGTGCGCCAACGTGGGAAGGCGACGCCACGCTGCGTAATGCTGGCGTTCCCCGTATCAAATGCGCCAAAGACCTTCGTGAACTCATAAGCGCGAACGTAGAACTCACGCATGGCGGGCGTGAGGCATCCGATTGCAAACTGAAGCCGTAACCGCCATTGCGTGCAGTGATTTGTTAGACATCAACGTAAAAACTGAAAGGAACAAAATATGGAACAAGCATGGCTGATATGGAGTAATGAACATCGTGCGTGGTGGGGGCCGGATAACAACGGCTACACCAAAAGCCGAAAAGCTGCCGGACGCTATACCCGCGCCGACGCTCTGGACATCTGTAAGGGTGCAAACTGTGCGCTGGATGATAAACAGGAACCCCATGAGACAATGCGTGCAAGATGTCTAACGGGAAGCTGATGGACAGAGACCAGCGATGAACACGCTCTCGCCAACACCCTCGATGCCCGCCGCTGGTCTCTGTTCCATCCAGCGCATGGTTGGCCGCTGCCTCGACCTCTACTGCTGTGAAGGCGGGGCGGGAATGGGCTATGCGCTCGCGGGATGGAAAGTGACGGGCGTGGACATAAAACCGCAACCGAGATACCCGCAAACTTTCGTCCTCGGTGACGCGCTCGAATACCTCGAAGCGCACGGCAGCGAATACGACCTAATACACGCCAGCCCGCCGTGTCAGGGGTACAGCCACCTCACACCGGGAAGCCACCGCGACAAGCACGCTCGCATGATACCGGCGGTACGCGCACTACTCCAACGCATCGGCAAGCCCTACGTGATCGAGAATGTCGCGGGGGCGCGGCACGAACTCAGAAACCCGGTCATGCTGTGTGGCTCAATGTTCGGGCTACGCACGCGGAGACACCGCTACTTCGAGACCAACTTCCAAGTGACTGCGCCGCGCCCATGTGACCACTCGACGCTCCCGCTACTGGTGACGACCGCCAGCAAATCGAGCCGAGAAAAACGGTACGCGCTCGGCATGAAACCGAAGACCGTGAAAAATGCACCGCTCGCATACGGCATCGGCTGGATGTCATGTGACGGACTGAAAGAGGCGATACCGCCCGCCTACACTCAGTACATCGGAACTTGTGCGGCCTGTACACACGCCAGCATGGCGCAGGTGGTGGAAACCGTACCCACCTGCATCATCCGTACCCCCGGAGGCCCGCCCGCCAAAGGCGTCCGCGAATCCCTCAAAGGCCACGGATTCCACTGGAACCCCGACGACATGCGTGGCGACCGAAACTACCCGGTGAATGCTTGGTTATTGCACCGTGTACCCGCGCCCGAACTTCCCACGTACCAGAAATTCGCCACCGACCTCAAAATGGAGTTCGATTATTTCCCCCGATGAACACAACACACAAAACAATCACGGAAATATTTCCGCCAATCCTCGACGCCTGCTGTGGTGGGCGACAATTCTGGTTCGATAAAAAAAACCCCAACGTGCTGTTTGCCGACTGCCGCATGATGCCACCCAAATTAGTCGGAAGCGGCAAGGATGCCAGGATGCGCCAATGCCTACCGGACCGTGTACACGACTTTCGAGAAATGAACTATCCAGACGAAACCTTTCAGCTTGTCGTATTCGATCCACCACATCTTTTCCTTGGCGCTAATAGCTACATGGCGCAATCCTACGGACGGCTGGACCGCGAAACATGGCGCGACGACTTGCGCCGTGGATTCTCCGAATGCTTCCGAGTCCTGAAACAAGGCGGCGTGTTGATATTCAAGTGGAATGAATGCGACGTGCCACTCTCTGAAATACTGAAATGCACACCACATCAACCGCTCTTTGGACACCCATCAGGCAAGGCACAAAAAACGCACTGGTGCGCATTCTGGAAAATGAACGGTCGGGATCAGAGATGAGCACAGCGCAACAGATGATGACTCTCCCTAGCGCGCCGCCGCTGTGCTCATTCTCTGCATCCCGTGGTTCGGCCTTTCGGTGCATCGTAGCTGACCCACCGTGGAAATATGATGAAGGCTTCGTCGGCGGATCGGGGCACGGAAACTGGAAGAACGTCCCCCTGCCATATCCCGGCATGAGCGTAGAAGAAATATCCGCCCTGCCGATAGCCACGCTCGCGGCGGAAGACTGCCGCCTGTGGCTGTGGACGACGAACCGATACCTACCGGCCTCTTTCGGAGTGATGCGAGCGTGGGGCTTCGAGTACCGGCAAACTCTCGTCTGGCATAAACTCGACGCCAACCTAGGCGGCTCAGTAGCACCAAACAGCGTGGAATTTCTGCTCGTGGGCGTGCGCGGAACACCGCCCTGCAAAAAACGGCTCAAGACGGCACTGGTCGCAACCGCCCACGGGAAGCGTCACAGCCAGAAACCGACCGAATGGCACTACCTCATCGAAACGGTATGCGATGGGCCATACCTCGAACTATTCGCCCGCCGAACACGGCCCGGCTGGCAGGTATGGGGCAACGAAGTCGAAAGCAACGTGGAGATAAGGCCGAACGGGGGAGTGGAGCGACGGGAGTCCTCTCCCGTTCGCTCGCACGACTTGTTAGAGCATTCGGAGGACAAATGATAAAAGCGGGGGAACTATATACAAAGTCACCCTGCCGGGCGAATCGAAAAATAGTTCAATTTGATAGTTGACAACCCCGCCGTGATCCTGTATATTGCCACCATGAAAACGGGAATGGGATTCAAGAGCCTGACAGAGTTCGTTGACCACTTCAAAGACGAGGCAACATGCCGGGAGCATTTCGCTAAGATTCGGTTTCGTGATGGCGAGTATTGCCCGCACTGCGGCCATTCGGAAATCTATCGGTTCAAGAGCGGGGCGCGGTATCGTTGCGCAAAGTGCAAAGTGGACTTCACGATCAAGACGGGCACGGTTTTCGGTGAAAGCAAGTTGCCGTTGCGGAAGTGGTTCATCGCAATTTATTTGCTTTCCACCAGCAGCAAGGGTATTTCTTCCGTGCAGTTGGCGAAGCAAGTCGGCGTGTCTCAAAAGACGGCGTGGTTTCTGAATCATCGTATCCGGGCGGCGATGAAGCAAAACAACGGCCAATTATTCGGCAGCGTGGAGATGGACGAAACCTATATCGGCGGCCAAGAGAAAAATAAACACCGCTCCAAGCGGACAAGCGGAACACAAGGGCGCAGCGTCAAAACGAAAGTACCCGTCATTGGATTGGTAGAACGGGGCGGCGAAGTTCGGGCAGAGGCCAGCGATAGAGTAGGGATGCGGCAAGTGGAAAAACTTATCGTGCAGCACGTCGCAATGGGTTCAAAACTTCACACGGATGATTGGGGAGCTTACTCTCACATTGGCCGATTATTCTTGCATGAGATTGTCAACCATTCGACAGGGCAGTACGCGCGACCGGGCGGCGTCCACACCAATACAATCGAAAGTTTCTGGGCACTGTTCAAACGCGGGTTTCAGGGTGTGTATCACTCCATGAGCCGGAAGCATCTGCAACGGTACGTCAACGAATACGCTTACCGCTGGAACATCCGCCCCGGTGATCTCCAAGACGTGTTTTCCGATATGGTCAACCGGGTTTCCCAAAGCAATCAGCTTTCCTATAACCGCCTAACGGAGAAATTCGCATGAGCAGACCCCGCACGATTTTCCCGCCAATACAAGGCGGACTCGATGAAGTGCTGACGGCAATAGCTGACCAGCACAAACCAGAAAACCAGACCATCGGGGCGCGTCCGTTCCTAAAATGGGTGGGGGGCAAGCGTTCAATACTGCCGCAACTGATTGAGCGGATGCCAGAGCAATACGGAACCTACCGGGAGACGTTTGTAGGCGGCGGCGCGCTTTTCTTCGCAGTGCAGCCGACAAAGGCATATCTGTCGGACATAAACTTTCATCTGATCCTGACCTATAGGGCAGTCCAGAACGATATTGACCGGCTCATTCTCAATCTGAAACTCCACGAAAAGAATCACGGCAAGGAATACTACCAACGAGCGCGGGAGCGACTCAGCACCGAGACGGACACGACGAAGATCGCTGCATTGGTCATCTACTTGAACAAGACCTGCTTCAACGGTCTTTACCGCGTCAACAAACAAGGCAAGTTCAACGTGCCAATCGGCTCCTATAGTGACCCGGCGCTTTTCGAGGAAGATGTTCTGCGCAATGATTCCAAGCTATTGCAGGGTGTCTCGTTGATGCAGCACCCATTTTCACAAACGCCGATTGTCCGAGAGGATTTCTACTACCTAGACCCGCCATATCATCAAGTCTATGCACAGTATGACAGCCGTGGTTTTGGTGAGACAGAGCACAAGCAGCTTGCCGAGTTCTGTCGTGAACTGGCCGACGCCAAAGCCTACTTCATGCTCTCAAATTCCGATACGCCTTTTGTGCGGTCGCTTTTCTCCAAGTTTCATATTGAACGAATTTCGGCAGCGCGGTCGGTGTCCTGCAAGGCGCAAGGACGTGGCAAAGAAAATGAGCTTATCATCCGCAACTACGAGTAGCGGCACTAGGGCAAACCAGAGCGGGAATCGCTTGGAGCGATTTGTCCAGCAGCTTTTACTGGACAAGGGCTATGCCGAATTTTGGAATCACAAGAAAACAGTCTTTGCTAATCGTGCTCTTATCGGCGGCAAGCAATTCGTGAAGCAAGTGCCAGTTGGCGACACGATTTACGAGACCATGCGCAAGTGCGATTTCCTTGTGATCAATCACGAGAAGTTTCCCGACGGCCTGATAATCGAGTGCAAATGGCAGCAGTCAAAAGGCTCTGTGGACGAAAAATATCCATTTCTGCTCTACAACATCATCCGCACCGGGATTCCGACAGTGGTATTGCTGGACGGCGGCGGCTACAAACCAGCCGCGTTGACTTGGTTGAAAGACATGGTCAACAAGAATGGCGCGCTGATCGGCGTCTGGACAATGGCCGAATTTCAGAAGCAAGTGAACGATGGGTTTTTAGGGTGACTTTGTATATAGTTCCCGTCATTTATTCCTTGAACCGCGCCAGTATTCCATAGCCAATGCAATGACCGTGGCTATACAAAATAGGATGCCGATGGCGCGGCCTGTTGTCATGGTTATTCAGGGTCGGCGTCCAGTTTCCAACTTGGAGGCACGTCTCCGGTTAGTGCCGCCGCTTGCACGGCTTCAATGTGAGCATGAAGTTCGTTCTGGACTTCAATGGTGATGAGGCCGTCGCTGAACAGCGCGTTGATTAACTTGCGCCCCTCTTCATAAACCGACTGCACGAATGGTTTGGCAGAGATGGCAAGGCCGATATAGGCCACGATTTGAGCTAGTAATGCTGCTGACATGGTGATTCTCCTTATTGCGCGGCGGTGATGGCGGCCTGTGCTGCCGTTGAAATGTTCTGAATCTCAACAAGAATGGTCTGTAATGTCGTCAGGTTGCCCGCTACGGGGTTGGCTTCGTAGATTGACCTAGCGATAGCCCAACGCTTGTGAATGTCCACGGCCTGCGGTCGTAGAGCGTCCAGCGCGTGTTTAATCTTCGGACTGACAGCCCAAAGGACGGCTCGGTTGTTTTTCTCATAGGTGAACGCGGCGTCAATCGTGGTGTAGGCGAATGAGTACGTCGCATCCAGTTTGTAGAGGGCGATATTGGACACTTGCCCGGTTGGGTAGTATGCCCCGCCTTGCTGTAGTTGCCCGGCGCACCCGATCACGGCCAAAGCGAGGACTGCGATTAGGACTTTCTTCATTTCTTTCTCCTTTTGGTTTGAACTTGTAAGGAATCCTTAAAAGTTCGTTCTGGTTGTTCCGCCCAAAGTTTTGCCATTGTACCCCATACTGACATCAGGAACCCGGCGCACAACAGCATGACGTACATCGGCCATTTCTTGACCCGCGTCGCTTCAATGTTGTTCATGGCGTTGTTGACGGTGGAGGTGGTTCTTCTTTTGGCACTGGCGATTGCTTGAGATAAAAGAACATAGAGAGTGCGCCCTGCAACAAGCCGGAGACGCCAGCCATGTAAAGCGTGTTGCTGAGGTTGGTCGTCAGATTGAACTTGTCAGGTGCAATTCCCATTGCCGTCAATCCACTGACCACTCCGCCACTGAATCCACCTATCAAGGCCGCCGATAATCCCAGCAACCAGTTCCGCCAGTCGAGCATTTGAGTTACCATTGTTTTGTCCTTTCGTAGCTTGTTATTTGACTATGTTGAAAAGTTTACTGACGATCCCGCCGCTGATCCCGCCACCGAGAAACGCAAGCCCGATGAATTTTCCCAAGCCGCGCCACGCCTGTAATTCAACCTTCATCGCCACCGGGCAGGTTGTGACGTGTTCGCGCAACACCTCGCGGGCAGCCTCTCGCGCAATCATCTTGATCTGGTCTTCGGTCAATATCGTCCCCATATTTTCCTTGTTGTCGTTCCGCCTTCTGTCTCCTGACTCCTATCTTCTGACTTCCTTCCCCTTACGGTAACACCTGCACAAAATTCGTCCCGCCCGTCCAATCCGCCCACGGATCGGCGAGCAATGAAGTGCCCAAGTCAGACAATGTTAAACTGTCGGCTAAAATGGATATTCGTTGCGTATCAGTCGTGGCAGCACCGAGCGAAATCTGTATGCCAGCCCTCATCGCATCGCGCGTGGTGTCAACCGTGAACCCGTACTTGGCGCACAAAGCGAGATAAGCCACCTCGTTACTCACCGTCTGTGACGGCTTATTGCGCGTCATTACCACACCCGTCGTGGTGTTGCTCACGGCCACCACGGTAGGACTCAACCAAAACTGATACAACGCATTGGTATCGTTTCCGCACGACGCGGGCGCGAGGAGTAGGGCGTTGTAAATAGCGACAACAAAAATCGAGTTAGATGTTGTCTGTGAAGCCACTATCCAAGGGAGCACCTCACTCACAGTTTTCCGTCGGGCGGGTTGAACTGCTGAAAATGCGGTGACAGTCAAAACGAGACTCAAGACCAGATATATTGTTTTCATATTCCCTTTCATTGCGGTAGTGCCTCTGATACCCATTGTGGATTAGCATTCCTGAAGCTGAGATGATTGCCATTGCCAGAACTATCAACACAGTTTGTGCCCGAACCATCGTTGAGATGCCACAATGCCCGCGTATTAGCATCAGTAGTCGGGTGGCGGGTAGGGGTATAGACGTTGCCGTTTGTGTACCGCACCACCGAGGAAACTTGGAACTCACTCAACCAACCAGCCCAAGTCCAACTGAAATCGGGATAGTTTCCTAACAAAACAGTACCGCTGAGATTGGCACTAACGAGCGTTTCACTATTACTGGCGATACACGTCCCGTCTAACCACAAAGTCGTCCCCGAAGAATCGCTACACACAGCCGAATGATGCCAAGTATTGCTTGTAAGAACAAAAGGCGGAGATTGTAAATAAGCAGATGTCAACGGCGGGTCAGAACGCATAGATAACCCGTCTACCCAATACCATGGTCCTATTACCCCTCCAAAAAGGTTTGCACTCAATGAGGGAAAGCCGATGTTATCTTTAATTGCAAACCAGCATGAAACCGTGATTTCAGTTAAATCTGTCCAATCAATGTTGTCAACTGCCGCTCCCTGTGCACCCAGATTCCCCGGTCCGTCGAACTGCAAACAAAACTGCGGAGGCGTCACCGTCACCGCGCCGATTTGCGTGTTTGTGCTGACGCCGTTGACATCTGCCACGATCAACGCAATATCGAAAGTCCCCGTCGAACTGTAAACGTAATGGAACGGATTGTTGTAGATGAGGTTAGTCGTCCCGCCGTCACCAAAATCCCAAAACCGATTCGTGATTGTCCCAGTCGAGTTATCCGTAAACGTCACATCGAGCGGTGCACTGCCATTCGTCGGCGAGAGCGAGAACGCCGCTATCGGCGGCACACCCGGTTTCGGGAACGTGATCGTCAAAGAGCCATTCAAAAAGACAACCGATCCCGTCGTCCCAACCGTCCCGCCATTAACCCAATTCGTAACAGCCAACGCGGTGGCGTTGGTGCCCACAGTGTATGCTGATTGCGCGAGCTGGGCGGCGTTTGTCCCGATAGTGTAAGCCGCGCCCGCGCTGGCGTTGGCGTTTGTCCCCACCGTGTACGCCGCGCCCGCCATGGCATTGGCGTTGGTCGAATTATCAAACGCCGTGCCCGCCGTGATACCGGCCGCGCTGGCTATCGCCGATGCGTTTGTCCCGATAGTGTAGGCCGATCCCGCTACGGTGTTAGCATTCGTTCCCACCGTGTACGCC
>CAIKNB010000140.1 GCA_903828685.1 Candidatus Uhrbacteria bacterium
CCTCATCTACGTCACACCGGGCCAGCAGCGTGGTGTGGGCATGGGCGTGAGCGCGGGTCGCGGCTCGGCTCAGACCCTGACGCAGGAAGACGCTGACGCCATCCAAACGCAAATCACTTTGGCCAAGTCAGTTTCGCCGGAATTATCAAAACGTTATCAAGTCACGGCTAAGGGCACCAACACGAACACCTCGGTTGTCGGAACCACATCCGTTTATCCGGATGTGCACAACATCCAAATAGATCAAGGTTCATATTTTACAGATACGAGCATCAAGAGCGGAGAGAAAGTCGCGGTCATCGGGCCGACCACGCGCGACGACTTGTTCGGCACTGGCGCCAGCGCCGTGGGCCAGATCATCCGCATCAACAGCATCCAATTTAAAGTCATCGGCGTGACCGTGGCCAAAGGCGGCAGCGGCTTCCAGAATCCTGACGACGTGATACTCGTGCCCATCACTACGGCGCAGCGCTACTTGTCTGGAGACAAATACGTTTCCAACATCACAGTCCAGGCGTCCAGCCAAGACATCATGTCCACCATCCAACAGCAGATAACCGATCTGTTGCTATCACGCCACAAGATCAGCGATCCCACAGCAGCCGACTTCAGCGTCATGAACCAGGCCGATATCGTGGCCACGGCATCCAGCGTCACTGGCACGCTGACCATCTTGTTGGGTTGCATCGCAGGCATCTCTTTGCTCGTCGGCGGCGTAGGCATCATGAATATGATGCTGACCAACGTGACCGAACGCACGCGCGAGATTGGTTTGCGCAAAGCCATCGGCGCCGAAGCCAAGGATATCAGCCGCCAGTTCCTGGTCGAGTCAGTCATGCTGACTTTTACGGGTGGCGCCATTGGCATCGCCATCGGATGGATCATCGCTTATGCCATCCAGGCGCTGGGGTATACGTCGACGCAGATAACGATAAATATGGTGCTTCTGGCTTTCGGCGTGTCTGCGCTTATCGGAATCGTCTTCGGCTATTATCCGGCCCGCCGCGCCGCCAAGATGAATCCGATCGTGGCTCTGAGATACGAATAAATAAAATAATTCATTCAACGAAAAAATATATGTCTACCATCTCATTCAAGAAGAGCGTGTTCATCCCGACTGCAGCCGTCGCGGTTGTGGTTGTTTTTGGTCTTGGTTTTTTGACCTCATATTTGGTTATGCCTAAGGCAGCCGCTCCGCGCGGTAACATGGCCGCTTATGGCGGAGGTGCCAGCGGCTTCGGTCAAGGGAGCACGCGCAGTCAGAGCGGCAGGGTCCGGGGAGCGGGTTTCGTGACTGGATCTTTGCTTAAGAAGGATGCCACCAGCATGACCGTGCAAACGCGCGACGGCAGTACCAAATTGATTCTGGTGACCTCGTCCACCAAGGCCATGCAAATGGCCGACACCACGATCGACCAGTTCAACCAAGGATCGAACGTGATGGTAAATGGTACGGCTAATTCCGACGGCAGCATCACGGCACAGACCGTGCAGCTGATGCCGGTTCCGGCGCAGGCGCAGAATAACGGCCAACCGAATGATGGCCAGCCCGCCGGTAATCAGCCGGGTGTTCCGACGGCGACTCCTCCGGGCGCGAACCAATAAACATCGATTAATCAGCAAAACATCCTCCGGTGGACACCGGAGGATGTTTGTATATCTGTTGCCTGCCGATTGCCCGCCTGGAATATTGACAAAAACTTTGGCTTAAGATATACTTAGAAAATCTAACTATAAACCAACTTTGACCATATGGCCTCACGCGAAGCCAAACAACTCGCCTGGTACTCGTTTTCCCTGGCGCACATGCTGCACGAGCAGATTAAGACGCGAGTGAAGGGTCAGCATCTTTCACCCACGCAAATCCAGAGCTTGGTTTACATCCATAAGCGAGAGACGACCTTGATGCGTGATTTAGCGCATTGGCTGTCTATTGCGCCGCCTTCCGCAACCGTGCTAATAGAGGGACTTATCCGTCTGGGTCTGGTATGCCGCAAACGCAACAAGGATGACCGGCGCGCCTGGTATCTGAAGCTCACGCCGCAAGGCGAAAAACTGCTGCGCGACCGCTTTGATCTGATCGCCGAGAATCTCCATCGCGTGACGCTTGTCTTGAACCAGAAAGAACGCCAGGAATTCATACGTCTGCTGAAAAAAATAGTCACTACCCAAAAAGAATCAGAATAATAACGGATATATGACCAAGAAAAACATTTTCATCATCGCGGGCAGCGCCGTGGCGCTTGCCGCCGCCATCGGTTTATCAGCCTTTATTCTCTTGCGTCCGGTCAAGACGCAGTACCAGTATGTCTCTGCAGAGAAACGCCACTTAAGCGAGACCGTGCGTGCCAGCGGACAGATTAAACCGGCTCAAGCCGTGGATTTGTCGTTCGAACTCGGCGGCCGGATCAAAGCCGTCAACGTGAAAGCCGGAGATGCAGTCAAGTCCGGAGACGTCTTGGTGGAGCTGGATAATTCGGCGCAAATCGCCCAGGTCGCGCAAGCCCAAGCCATGTTGAATCAGAAAATCGCCGGCGCATCCAAGCAACAGGTCGCCATTTATCAAGCGACGGTTGATGCGGCGCGTGCCGATTTAGCCAAGTCCAAAGCGGACACGGCCAGCCAGCTGGATGCGGTCCAAGCGGCTTATGATGTGGCGCAAAACAATCTGAAAATGGCGAGCGGGGGAGCGGATAGCCAAGTCGTGGGCCAGGCCTATCAGACATCCGTTACAGTATTGCAATCATCATTGCCCGTGTTCGACAGCGCCTTGAATCAAGCTGACCAGATACTCGGCGTGGATAACGGCGCCAATAATTTGAGCTTCAAGTCGGCGCTCTCGGCTCTGGATTCGACCAAACTTTCAGATGCGCAGAACCTGTATCGGACAACCAAACAGCAAATCGAAGACACGCGCGCCAGCGTGGCGCCGTTGGTGGTGGACAGTCCGCATGCGACGGTCGATCAGGCGCTCAAATCCGTCCAGGATACGCTCAACCAGACCAATCAAATGCTCGCGGCCGTATCCGATGTGTTGGATGCCACGGTTTCTGGCTCGATCTTGCCTCAGGAGACGCTGAGCAATATGAAGTTTGCCATCCAGACCATGCGCGGAACCGTCGTGACCGAATCGAATGCGATCGTGGCGGCCCAGCAGGGGACGGTGAATGCCGCCAATGGCCTGAATGCTTATACCATTGCTTTCAATAAAGCCAAGCTGGATTTGGATACCGTGCAAGCCTCGGTTTCCAGCACGATTCTCATCAAACAGGCTGCCTTGGAGCAAGCCCAGGCTAATCTTGATAACGTCAGCGCGCCGGCGCGTCAGACGGATTTAGCGCCGTTGCAGGCCGCGCTGAATGCAGCCGAGGCCGCGTACAGCAAGACCCAGCTCAAGGCTCCGTTTGACGGCGTAGTCAGCAAGCAGAGCGGATCAATCGGCGATTTGATCACGTCCGGCATGTCGGTCGCCTCAGTCATCAATGACAAGACGCTCCAGGTCGACGTATACGTGTCCGAAACCGATGTGTCCAAGATAAAAGTTGGCAATCAGGCAACGGTCACGGTTGATGCGTATGGCGCGGATACCGGATTTGCGGCGGCAGTGGTCAAGATCGAATCCGGCGCCACGCAGATTTCCGGCAGCAGCGCGTATAAAGTCACGCTCCAATTCAATCAGCCGGATGATCGCCTCAAGACAGGAATGACGGCCGACGCCTCGATCGTCACGCAAGATAAGGCCGACGCCGTAGCCATTCCGGAGCGTTCGCTCATCCAGCGTCAGGGCGCATATTTCGTGCTGGTCAGGAACGGCCAAGCCGCGCCCGAAGAACGCAAAGTGCAGGTCGGCATAAAGAGCGCGGATGGCTGGCAAGAAATCATCTCGGGCATCAACCCGGGCGATCAGGCCGTGGACTTCTGAAAATAACCCTAAAACTATGACGGAAAAATTGGAACAAAACATCCTCAAGCAAGAGCAGGAAATCCTCAAAGAGGAAAAAGAAATTTTGCAGGAAATCAAACAGGAGGACAAAGCCATCAAGCGCGTCGGGCGCTCGGCATTCATAACCATCATCGCGGCATTCGTCGTGGTGGCTGCGGCAGCCGGCGGTCTGATTTATTGGGGCTACGCCTCGAACCACGTGTATATCGAAAAATCAGACATCGAAGCGCCGCGCATTGATTTGAGCCCCAAACAAACGGGCATCCTCAAGGAGATCTATGTCAAACCTGGCGACACGGTTTTGCCTTACTCCCTGGTGGCGCGGGTGGACAACCAGGAAATCAAAGCCGAGCAAGGCGGTTTAGTCATCGCGACCAGCGATAACGTGGGCAAGCCCGTGAATCCGGGCGAAGCTGTGGTCTCGCTCATCGATCCAAACGAGCTGCATGCGGTAGGTCAGCTGGAAGAAGATAAAGGACTGCAATACGTGCAGGTCGGACAGAGCGCCTATTTTATCGTGGACGCTTTTGGTTCGCGTAAGTTCTACGGCACAGTGGACGAAGTCTCGCCGACCTCGCGCGAATCCGGCATCGTGTTCAACATCTCGGATAAGCGCGAAAAGAAGAGCTTCGACATCAAAGTCCGTTTCAACATCGCGGAGTATCCGGAACTCAAGAACGGCATGTCGGCCAAGATAACCGTGCTGCGCTAACATGGCTCAGTCGACAGCAGCGGCAACAAGCAAGCAGCCGGACTTGAGATGGCTGGTGCTTTTGACCGTGATTGTGGGCACGTTTTTGGGCCGCCTGGACCAGACTATCGTGAACCTGGCACTGCCTAAGATCATCGACGATTTCGGCATAACCGTCTCGACCGCAGGCTGGATCGCTACGGCATACATCCTGGCGAACGCGGTATTCGTGCCGGTGTGGGGCAAGCTTGGCGACACGGTCGGCAGGAAAAAAGTCTATATTCTAGGTTTCAGCATCTTCATCATCGGTTCCGTGCTTGCGGGGTTGTCGTGGAATTTTCCGTCCATGATCG
>CAIKNB010000141.1 GCA_903828685.1 Candidatus Uhrbacteria bacterium
ACCCAGTTCTGGCAATAGGAACAGTGGAAATCGCAGCCCATCATCCCGAAGGTCAGCGCATCGCTCCCGGGATAAACGTGGAAGAAAGGCTTCTTTTCGACGGGATCGCATTGTACCCCGGCGACATAGCCGAAGGGCACGCGCAGCCGGCCCTCTTGGTTAAAGCGCACTTTGCAAATCCCACGCCGTCCAGGGAAAATCAGGCAGCGGTGACCGCAAGCGAAACAGCGAACCCGATCTCCCTCCGTTCGCCAAAGCGAGCCGATGGTCGTTTGACGATCCAGCGTGCTTGCCAGCGCTTCGCTCGCCACGCCCAGCTTCATTCCTATCGGAGGCGCTGGGGTCATGGTATCGGGCTTGAGGCCGGAAATTGGCACCGGAAACTTCATGCCGAAATTGAAATCCGTATAAGGCACTTTGGCCCTGTCAGCGGTCTTTGTCAAAGCAGCAGAAGCTGCGGTTTATGGTCCAATGGTTTTCGTTTGTGAAAATCCTTGTCAATTCCCGCCCGCGCTAGCTCCTGTCCGATTGCCCTTGGCGCTGCAAATTCCAGACTTGGCAAAAAACGTCCGACAGTTCACTTTCAGCGACAAAAATACTGTGGAAAGATCATGAAAATCCTAATTGCTGACAAATTCTCCGAAAAGCACATTACTTGTCTTACTCGGCTCGGGTGTGAGGTTACCTACAAGCCTTCTGTCAAGGCTGAGGAACTGCCCAAAATCATAGGCGACAACAAAGTTATCATCGTCCGCAGCAAGAAAGTGACTGCGGATACGATCAAGGCTTCCGACCAATTGGCTTTGATTCTCCGTGCCGGCGCTGGCGTGAATACCATTGATGTTAAGACTGCCAGCTCGCGCGGCGTGTTCGTGACCAACTGTCCCGGCAAAAACTCAGTCGCCGTGGCTGAACTGGTCTTTGCGCTCCTGCTCTCCGTCGACCGCCGCATCCCGGACAATGTGGCCGCCTTGCGCGCGCACAAGTGGAACAAAAAGGAGTTCTCCAAAGCCGACGGCATCTTTGGCAAAACTCTCGGCATCGTCGGCGTCGGCCAGATCGGCCGCGAGGTCATTATCCGTGCTCGCGCTTTCGGCCTGCGCACGATTGCCTGGTCACGCTCGCTGACGCCGGAAAAGGCCAAAGACCTCGGTGTCGAACGCTGCGAAAATATGGACGACATCTTCCGGCAGGCGGATATCGTATCACTGCATCTGGCGCTTAAGCCAGAGACTCGCAAATTGGTCAACGCCGCTCGCCTCGCCTTGATGAAACCCAACGCCATTCTCATCAACACGGCTCGCGGCGAGGTCGTCGACCAGCCCGCGCTGCAAGCCGCGTTGCAAGCCGGGAAAATTCGCGTCGGGCTGGATGTGTTCGATCCGGAGCCGGCTGAAGCGACGGCTGACTTTTCGGATGCAATGCTCGATCTGCCCAATCTCTACGGTTCGCACCACATCGGCGCTTCCACTGAGCAGGCGCAGGAAGCTATTGCCGAAGAGGCCATACGGATTATTGAGACATTCATGAAAACCGGCGTAGTGCTTAACTGCGTCAACATCGCCACGCGCACACCCGCAAAGTGGCAGCTCGTCGTCCGCCATTACGACCGCGTTGGCGTCCTGGCATTCGTCATGGACCAGATCCGCCGGGCTGGCATCAATATCGAGGAAGTGCAAAACGTCATTTTTGACGGCGCAGCTGCTGCCAGTTGCCGCATTCAGCTCGACGTTGAGCCGGGTACCGACCTCCTCTCTTCGATCAAGGGGGGCAATGCAGACATTG
>CAIKNB010000142.1 GCA_903828685.1 Candidatus Uhrbacteria bacterium
TCCACCTCCGAAGTCTACGGCGACCCGCTCGAGCATCCGCAAAAAGAAACCTATTGGGGCAATGTGGATTGCATCTCGCGTCGCGCGTGTTATGACGAAGGCAAGCGCTGTGCCGAGACGTTGTGCTTCGATTACCATCGCGAATACGGCGTGGATATCCGCGTCATCCGCATCTTCAACACTTACGGACCGAACATGGCGCAAAACGACGGTCGCGTGGTTTCCAACTTCATCTTGCAAGCGTTGCGCGGCGAAAACGTCACAATTTATGGCGACGGTTCCTTTACGCGCTCCTTCCAGTATGTGGATGATTTGATCGAAGGCATGCTCAAGATGATGCAGCAAGACGGATTCGTCGGCCCGGTGAACATCGGCAACCCCGGAGAATTCACTTTGCTGGAGCTAGCCAAAATCGTGATCGAGATGACAGGTTCTTCGTCGCAGATTGTGCATTTGCCCGAAGTGGACCATGATCCGAAAAAGCGCCAAGCCGATATAACATTGGCTAAGGAAAAGTTGGGTTGGGAGCCAAAGATTCCGCTACGCGAAGGCTTGGAAAAGACCATCCAATATTTTAAGCAGGTCATATGAGCGACGAGCCGCAAAAAAGAGTCATCATCTTTGCCACGACTTATTATCCTTTAGTCGGCGGTGCCGAGGTGGCGCTCAAGGAAGTTTCGGACCGCTTGCCTGGTTGGCAGTTTGATTTGGTCTGCGCCAAAATCCAGCACGGACTCAAGAACACGGAGAAGATCGGTAACATCACGGTTCATCGCGTGGGTTTTGGCCGTCCATGGGATAAATTTTTGCTGCCTTTCCTCGGTCCTTTTGTCGCCCTCCAAGCTACAAGCTTCAAGCTACCTTCTGCTACCTGGTCCCTCATGGCCAGCTGGGGCGGCTTCACGGCTCTGGTCTATACATGGCTGCGTCCTGGGGCCAAATTGCTTCTGACTTTGCAGGAAGGCGATCCGCTGGAGCATTACGCCAAGCGCGCGGGCAAATTGGAATTTTTGCATCACAAGATTTTCCAGCGCGCCGATGCGGTGCAGGCTATCAGCAAATTTCTGGCCGATTGGGCCGTGAAGATGGGATTCAAAGGAACTCCCGAAGTCGTGCCCAACGGCGTGGATATTGCCAAGTTTGCGCATAAGATTTCGTCAGACGAGCGCGCCGCGTTGCGCCAAAGTTTTGGATTTGCGTCAGACGATATCATCTTGGTCACAGCGTCGCGTCTCTCGCTCAAGAACGGCATTGATGATTTGATCCGTTCGCTCACGTATCTCCCGTCGAATTTCAAAGCCTTGATTGCCGGCGAAGGCGAAGACGGCGAGAAGCTGAAAGTCTTGGTTGAACAGAAAGGACTTAGGGAACGCGTAGCATTTTTGGGTAAGAAGACGCATGACGAGTTGCCTGGCATCCTGCAAAGCGCGGATATTTTTGTGCGTGCATCTTTGTCTGAAGGTCTGGGCAATTCTTTCTTGGAAGCCATGGCTGCGGGACTTCCTATCATCGGCACGCCGGTGGGCGGCATTCCGGATTTTCTGTCTGACGGCGAAACCGGTGTGTTTTGCCAGCCGCGTAATCCAGAATCTATAGCCATAGCAGTCAAACGTATACAGCAAGAACCAGGTCTCCGCGAAAGGCTGATCGAAACCGGACAGGCCTTGGTAAAAGATGAATATGATTGGGAAGGCGTTTCCTCGAGGATCGATAGGATGCTGAAATTATTAACCAGCGCCGCATGAAAATCTTACTCGCAACAGGGATTTATCCTCCAGAAATCGGCGGGCCGGCGACAGTCATTGCAGATTTAAAGCAGGTTTTGCACGCGCAGGGTCATGAAGTCAAAGTTTTGACATATGGGGAAGCACGTGAAGAAAGCGACGTGGTTTGCGTGCCGCGCAGCGGAAGTGTAGCGACGCGGTATTTCAGGTTTTTTTTGGCAATGCGTAAATTGTTAACGCCTGAGAGCGTGGTTATGACTACGGATGTTTTTTCAGTCGGTCTTCCAGTTCGTTTCGCTTTGATAAGAAAAAAGAACAAACTTATAATCCGTTTGGGCGGGGAGTGGTTTTGGGAAGACTCGGTGGAAAAGGGGAGAGTTTTTATTCCGTTGAAGGATTTTTGGCGTGATAATCGCTGGTCATGGCGTAGATGGCTAGCGAGATTGAATTACGGTTGGCAATTGAAACGCGCAGAAACGATCGCTGTGACTTCGGATATGCTGGCGTGCGTTCTGCGCATAATCTGTCCACCAGCCACTGGCAAGATTACGACTGTAGGCAATTTTGCCGCACCGCAGGTCTGTGCGGCTAAGAACGGAGCGCATCCGCATCAACCGCTTCGTCTGCTGTATGTAGGCCGCTTTGCCCGAGTGAAGAACGTACCGTTTTTAGCTGGTGTCATCAAAATCCTGGACGATGAAGGGACTGAGGTCGCCTGTATTTTTGCCGGCGATGGCCCGACTATGGCGCAAACTAAGGAAATCCTGCGGCAGACAGAGAATATAAAGTTTTTAGGCAATGTGCCGCATGAAAAAATCGCTGCGCTCTTGGATGGATGCGACTTGTTGGTGCTTCCTTCGCTGAGCGACGTTTGTCCCAATATCGTGCTTGAAGCCTTAGCTTGCAATGTACCGGTTTTGATGACTAAGGA
>CAIKNB010000143.1 GCA_903828685.1 Candidatus Uhrbacteria bacterium
CCGGTTGCCGACTTTGACCTCAGCATTGGTCTTGGACGACATGACCGTATCGCCCACCTTGAGGCCGTCGGGCAAAATCATGTAACGCTTCTCGCCGTCCTTGTAGACCAAGAGCGCGATGCGCGCGCCGCGATTCGGATCATATTCCACGGTTTCGATGCGCGCCGGGATATCAAATTTGTTGCGCTTAAAATCCACTATGCGGATGAACTGTTTGGCCCCGCCGCCCTTATGGCGCACCGTGACCTTGCCGTTGGTGCGGCCCGCGAATTCCTGGCGGTTCACGATGAGCGACTTTTCCGGCTCGTGCTTGGTGATATCGGAAAAATCCTGCACCGATGAGATGCGGCGTCCTTTGGTTACCGGCTTGTAGAGCTTGATAGGCATAATGTTTAGACTCCGACGAACAGGTCGAGTTTCTGGCCTTTCTTTAAAGTTACCATGGCTTTCTTCCAGTTGTTGCGCTGGCCTTGGATGCGACCGCGGCGGACCATCTTGCCGATGCCGCGCGCCGTGTTCACGTCCTCGACTTTGACGCCATAGAGAGCCTCAACGGCTTTGCGGATTTCGATCTTGTTGGCCGTGACCGGGACATCGAAAACGAATTTGCCTTTGGACGAAAGCACCGCGGCCTTTTCGCTGATGCGCGGCGTGATCATGATCACGTCCAAACGCTTGCGCGCGATCTTGTGCGGCTGCAACACCAAGCCTTCCGCTGCTTCGGGCTCGGTCTTCTTATCCTGCAACTTCTTGTCTGTGTCTTCGGCCGTGTCCGGCTTCTGATTTTTGATGCGGTTGAAGATTCCCATATTATGCTTGGGCGTAAAGAGTCTCGAAGGCCGGCAAAGTATCCTTCATGAAAACCAGAGTGGGATACGCCAGGACGTCGATCAGATTAAGCGTGTTGACCGTGACCAGCTTGGCCTGCGGCAAATTGCGGATCATGCGCAGGAGAGCGGGATCAGATTTGGGGATGACAAGCAAAGTCTTGCGGTACACGGGCAGCTGCTTAAAGAGCTGGGCCGCGAGCTTGGTCTTGGGTTCGGCCGGCTTGAAGGACTCAAGCACGAGCAAGCGGTTATCGGACGTCTTGTCGGACAACGCCATGAACAAAGCTTTCTGTTTGACTTTGCGGTTGACTTTGAGTGAAAAATTGCGGATGTTGCGCGGACCAAAAACTACGCCGCCACCCTTCCATTGCGGTGAGCGGATGGAACCTTGGCGTGCATGGCCCGTGCCTTTCTGCTTCCACGGCTTCTTGCCGCCGCCGGCGACATCGCCGCGGTTCTTGGTGTGGGCGATGGGACGGCGCGCATTGGCCGCCTGGGCCACCGCGACTTCGTGCACCAGCGCATTATCCACGGGCACGCCGAAGAATTTGGCGTTGAGTTCCATTTCTCCCGTGACTTTGCCTTCTTGGTTGTATACCTTGACGCTCGGCATATGATTAGACGGTCCTGATTTCGATGATTGAATTGCGCGCACCCGGCACCGCGCCTTTGACGGCCAGGATGCCGTTGTCGCGGATCTCCATGACTTTGAGGTTCTTGACGGTCACGGTCTCGTTGCCCATCTGACCGGCCATACGGCGGCCTTTCATGACGTGCTGCACGCCGCCGGCGCCGATGGAGCCAGGCATGCGTTGCTGGTCTTTGTGGCCGTGGGATGCGGGATGGCCATGAAAATGATGGCGCTTGACCACGCCTTGGAAGCCTTTGCCTTTGGACGTGCCGCTGACTTCAATGACATCGCCCACGGCAAAAGTCGTGGCGTCAATGGCGGCACCGCGCTCCATGGCAGGAGCTTCGGACAGACGGAACTCGCACAGTTCGCTGAACTGAGGCAGTTCCTTAAGATGACCGGCTTCGGGCTTGTTCAGCTTCTTGACCGGCTTAAACCCAACCTGGACGGCGTCGTAGCCGTCTTTCTCTTTGGTCTTGACCTGCGTGACGATACACGGGCCGGCCTGGAGCAAAGTCACGGGCACGACCGTGCCGTCAGGCTGGAAGACCTGCGACATCTCGAGTTTCTTGGCGAGGATAAATTTCATACGTTCCTTATGGACATGCCTTAGGGCATTGGTCCTGAGTTCTGGCTAATGTAAAAGCCAGAAGTGTTTTCATCTCCCGAACGGGAATTGGAAACGCTTCTGGCCTCTCTGCGACTGAAAGGCTTGTGAATTGTGACTGACTACGGCGGAAACTTTCGCACTGCAGGGAGGTTATGCCAGTCTCGCTTCGCAGGCGAGGTTTCTCCCCCCTTCGCTAAAGCTTCGGGGGGAAAGCAACTTACTCCTTGGGGATTGTTCCGCCGGGAACAAACCGAACTTGTTGTTACATCTTGATCTCGACATCCACACCTGCGGGCAGGTTGAGCGACGTCAACGCTTCGATGGTCTTTGCGTTGGGGTCCAGGATGTCCACGATGCGCTTATGGATGCGCATCTCGAACTGCTCGCGGGCATTCTTATGCACGAACGTCGAGCGGTTCACCGTCCATTTCTTCTTTTCAGTCGGAAGAGGGACGGGACCAACCACGCGGGCACCGGTCCGCACCGCCGTATCGATGATCGTGCGGGTGGACTGGTCGATTATCTTGTGGTCGAAAGCACGCACCTTAATACGGACACGTGAAGCCGCTTCTTTGGTCTGTGCTTTCTTGGCAGTCGAATCAGTCATGGTCGTTCCCGTCCCCGCGTCCCCCTAAGCTTGTGGCGAAGAGAGACGCGAAGACTAAAATTAAAATTTATTTGCTAACTTTGGTCACCACACCGGCACCCACGGTCTTGCCGCCTTCACGGATGGCGAAGCGCATCTTTTCTTCCATGGCTACGGGAGCGATGAGTTTAACGTTCATGTTTACCGTGTCGCCAGGCTGCACCATGGCTACGCCCTCGGGCAAGGTCACTTCACCGGTCACATCCGTGGTGCGGATGTAGAACTGCGGCTTGTAGCCTGTGAGGAACGGCTTGTGGCGGCCGCCTTCTTCCTTGGTCAAGCAGTAAACTTCAGCCGTGAATTCGGTGTGCGGAGTGATGGAACCGGGTTTGCACAAGACCATGCCGCGTTCCACTTCGTCCTTTTTGATGCCGCGGAGGAGCAAACCGGCGTTGTCGCCAGCGCGACCCTCGGTCAGCTGCTTGTTGAACATTTCGATACCGGTCACGACCGTCTTGCGCGTGTCCACGAAGCCTACCATCTCGACTTCTTCGTTGATCTTGATCTGTCCGCGATCGATGCGGCCGGTCACGACCGTACCGCGGCCTTCGATGGAGAACACATCTTCGATCGGCATGAGGAACGGCTTTTCCGTATCGCGCACCGGTTCCGGGATGTATTCGTCGAGCTGCTTGATGAGGTCCAAAATCGGCTTGGCAGCGACTTCGTCAGTCGGGTTTTCCAGTGCTTTGAGCGCTGAACCGCGGATGATCGGGGTGGTGTCGCCGGGATATTCGTACTTCTTGAGCAAGTCGCGGATTTCCTGTTCCACCAAATCCAGCAATTCCGGATCTTCAACCATGTCGCACTTGTTCATGAAAACGATGATGCTCGGCACGCCGACCTGGTGGGCCAAGAGGATGTGCTCGCGGGTCTGGGGCATGGGGCCGTCAGTGGCAGCCACGACCAAGATTGCGCCGTCCATCTGGGCAGCGCCCGTGATCATGTTCTTGATGTAATCGGCGTGTCCTGGGCAGTCCACGTGCGCGTAGTGGCGCTTTTCCGATTCGTACTCCACGTGAGCCGTGGCGATTGTGATGCCGCGGGATTTGGATTCCGGGGCCTTGTCCAACGCCTCGATGCGCTTTTCATCGGCTTTCATGCCGTGAGAAGCCAACACCTTAAGGATGGCCGCGGTCAACGTGGTTTTGCCGTGGTCGACGTGGCCGATAGTGCCTACGTTGACGTGTGGCTTGGAGCGGTCAAATGATTCTGCCATACCGTTTTGGAAGAGATTAGTTATCCGCCTGAGGCGGAATTATGTGTTAAATATGTAGATAAAGCACGAAGACTATATCAGGTCTTTTTAAACTGCGCAAGAGGTGGCCTATGCCGCGGCTTCGTCATCCAGCGGTTCCAAATAAAAGCGTTCATCTAGCGAAATTTCCGGGTTCGGGGGCAAGACTTCCGACACCTCGTCCAAATACGGCTCAATCGGCTCTGGCTTGGATTCGGGCTCACTTTCGGATTGTTTGCGGCTCGGACGACCGGGTTTGCGCTGGTTGGATACGGTCTTAAGCCCGGATTCTCCGGTGTCGACCATAGCCTCGAATTGCTCCAAAGACAGGACCACGAACGGTTCGCGTCCGCCCGGATCGGTCACGATAAGCGGCACGCCCAGTTTGCGGGCCGATTCGATTATTCTCTGCATAGACATAGTGAAGACATATAACAGCAATTGACGGTCTGGCGCAAGTAGGGACATCCCACCGGACACCGGGATGTCCCTACTGATTTGACACCGCTGACAGATAGGAATAGCGTTTAATCAGGATCGAGGTTGAATCTGCCTCTCCGCAGTTTGGGGACGGCCCGCAAGCTCAACAGTCGCAAACTGCCATTTTCCTCTACTGAGCCCGGGCTGATCCCCTCGATTTCCGGAAAAGATCGGTACGTACCCCATCCCCCTCCGGCCGATCTCTTCCGGACTAACTTGTGCGGATGCGCGCTAAACGCTGCGCGTCCCACGCCAAGTTCCGGCGGATATTCGTTGTGCTACTTGCGCTGTATTCCCCACGGCATGCAAGATTAGTTCCGAATGTCCCTCGGATGTCTAGCTTGACCCCGCGCCTTCACCGGCCCGGGGTCGTTTTTTATTGACAGCTTCTTCACCACTTTTTCTAGAATGTTTTCCCTGTTACTTTTGTCACCAAAGGTAACCAAAAGTGCTGGGGCCTCGAATTCGCTTCTTGTATGTGGCTTGTCATTTCAGGAACTCCGCTCAACTCTCG
>CAIKNB010000144.1 GCA_903828685.1 Candidatus Uhrbacteria bacterium
CCAGCTTTAGCAACGTCCTGGGAACCATCAATGCCCTGGAGGCCGCCGTCATACTCTGCATCCTGCTTTTGGCCATCCTGGCTGCATCATGCGTCGCACAGGGCGCGCTGGTCTATCTACTAGGAGCGCACCGCTCGGGCGAAAAAACGCCTTACCGCAAAGCGCTTAGTGTCGGCGCCCAGGCTTTCTGGCCCATCGCAATGCTGAATGTGATGGTACTCTTCATCTTCGCCGTGCTGCGCTTTTTCGTCGCCTTGCCTATGTGGGTCGCGGCCGAACGCGGTTCGCTGGGCTTAGCCCTGCTTTACGTTGTCTTGTTCGTCGTCTTCGTGGCCGTGACTCTCATCCTGACCATCATGCAACTTTTCGCCTTGAATGCCATGATCCTGCAAGGCGCTTCGGTTGCGGACGCCATCTTGCGCGGCTGGCAGCTGTTCAAACGGCACTGGTTGGTCTGCCTGGAGACTGCCGTGATCCTGGCCGTAATTTCCATCCTGATCAATATCGCGGTTTCCTACATGATCTTCATGCTCGCCGTGCCTTTCCTCTTAGCCCTCATCACGGCCGCGGTAGTGCAGTCCACCTTCATGTTCTACTTTGTGGGCATTCTCTGCGGCGTCTTTGCCGTGAGCTTATGCCTTGTCTTGGTGGCTTTCCTTTCCCAACTGCAATACGCCACCTGGACCTTCATGTACCGCCGCTTGGGTGAAGGCGGAGTCGTGCCCAAAATACATCGCTTGATCCGTTCGGTATACGGTGGCTACACCGTGCCGCAAAACTAGACACTATGCCTTCTCAGGCACCGCAGACGCCGCCCAAAGCGCAATCCATCGAGGAGTTATTCAAAAGAACCGCGCCGACCGGCGGTGCTGCGCCGACTCCAGCCGGAGGAGGCAAACCGGCCAAACCAGCCAAGACCAAAACGCCGGCAGTTTCGGCTACGGTCGAAAAGCTGGAGGAAAAAATCACTGACGTCAGGTTGCGCGAACTCGAAAAATTGACGCAAGAAAAAGCTGCGGCCCGAGGTTTGCCTTACCTCAACTTCCAGGACGGCTACCCCATCCCGCCCGAAGCCATCGCCGTGATACCGCGCACCGAAGCCGAAAACCTCCAGGCTGTAGTGTTTTTTCGCAGCGGCGACGAACTCCGCATCGCCTGCGTGGACGCCAACAAGGAAATCCAAAAACTGGTGGACCGGCTGGCGCAGGAATTCTCGGCCAACGTTGGCCTGTATCTCGTCTCCCCCACCAGCCTGCACATCGCGCTCAAAATCTACGATGCCTTGCCGGAAATCAAAGAAGTCATCTACGGCGTGCGCATCGACGAAAAAACGCTAGAAAAATACGCCACGGAAATCACGGACCTCAAGAAGCTGCAAGAGACCATCACCAAAGTCTCGACCACGGACGAAGTAGCGCTGATTCTCGGCGGAGCGCTCAAGCTCGACGCTTCGGACGTGCACATCGAAGCCGAAGAAAGCGACGTCAAGGTACGCTACCGCATCGACGGCGAACTCAATGATGCAGCCAAGATGCCGAAGGTCGCCTGGAAGCAGCTCATCTCGCGCTTCAAGCTCTTGGCCGGCGTCAAGATGAACATCGATGACGTGCCGCAAGACGGCCGCATCACCATCTACCTGACCAACGAAAAAGTCGACATCCGCGTTTCCTTTTTGCCCACGGCGTTCGGCGAATCCGTGGTCATGCGCTTGTTGCGCCCCAAGTCCATCGCCCTGGAATTCGAACAGTTGGGCGTGCGCGGCCGCGCCTGGGAAGCGCTCAAGCGCGAAATCGAGCGTCCCAACGGCATGATCGTGACTACCGGCCCCACGGGTTCGGGCAAAACAACCACGCTGTACGCGATCCTGAAGCGGCTGAACACCGAGGATGTGAAGATCATCACGCTGGAAGATCCGATCGAATACAAACTGCAAGGCGTGAACCAAAGCCAGATAGACTATTCCAAGGACTACACCTTCGCCAAAGGCCTGCGCTCCATCTTGCGCCAAGATCCTGACGTGGTCATGGTCGGCGAAATCCGCGATTTGGATACGGCCGAAATCGCCATCCAAGCCGCGCTCACCGGCCATTTGGTCATCTCCACCATCCATACCAACAGCGCCGCTGGCGCCATCCCCCGCTTCCTGTCCATGGGCGTCAAACCTTTCCTGCTCGCGCCAGCCATCAACTGCGTCATCGGCCAGCGTCTGGTCAAACGCATCAACCAGGAAGTCAAAGTGCCGGTGGAGCTTGCGCCGAGTCTGCTGGCCCAAGTAAAATCCGAACTTTCCAAACTGCATCCGGATGTCCTCAAGGAATACAAAGTGGATTTGAACAACCTCAAATTCTACGGACCCAAAGAAGGTGCTGAGCAGCCGTACAAAGGACGCGTGGGTATTTACGAAATCTTCAGCATGAACAAGGAGATCGAAAAAATCATCTTGTCGGGAAAAGTTTCGGAATACGACATGATTGACATCGCGCTGAAATCAGGCATGATCACCATGGCGCAGGATGGTTTGCTC
>CAIKNB010000145.1 GCA_903828685.1 Candidatus Uhrbacteria bacterium
CGCAACGGCGGCTACACGCGCATCATCAAGCTGGGCACGCGCCAAGGCGACGGAGCGGAAATGTCCCAGATCCAATTGGTAAAGGACTAATATGAGCTGGAACACCAACAAACGCGGCATGCCGCAGATCAAACGCGAGACATACGAGCTCGACGCCAACGGAGAAGTGGTCGGGCGTTTCGCGACCAAGATCGCCACGCTGCTCATGGGCAAGAACAAGGCAGGCTATGTGCCGCATATCGACTCCGGCGCCTTTGTGAAGGTCAAGAACGTAGACAAGCTTGAATTCACAGGCAAGAAATGGGAACAGAAGGCGCATTTCAAGAGCTCCAACCGACCAAGCGGCGTTCGTCGCATTCCGGTCTCGAAGCTGCGCAAGGATAATCCGGCTGAAATTTTGCATCACGCGGTCAAGTACATGCTGCCTAAGAATCGTCAGCAGACCCCGCGGTTAAAGAGATTGATAATCGCCTAAACCTATGCCGACCAAAGCAAAAAAACCGGAGACCAAAAAAGAACCGGCCAAGAAGAAGGCGGCCCCAGCTAAGAAGTCGGAAGCCAAAACCAAAAAGGCGCCGGCTGCGACTAAACATACGGCAGACAAGCCAGTTATGACGAAAACGGAGAAAACAGAAAAAATCAAAGTGGAAAAGGAAGCAGCCGCAGTCGAGGCATTGGAAGCAGCCGACTTAGTGGCGAGCAAGGTAGCCAAAGGCGGTTCGTTCATCCCGTCCATCGGACGCCGCAAGACTTCTGTCGCGCGTATCCGGCTGATCAAGAACGGCAAAGGCGTGATCACGGTGAACGGCAAGCTGTACGACCAGTACTTCGGCACCTACGATTTGCGCGACGAAATCATCAGCCCGCTCAAAGTCACGGGCCAGGAAACGTCAGTGGATGTGAGCGCTAGGGTAAAAGGCGGTGGCATCCGCGGTCAGGCCGAGGCTGTGCGCCACGGCATCTCGCGCGCTTTGATCGTCTTGAATCCGACTTTCCGCAAGACACTGAAGAAGCTGGGCTACCTGGAGCGCGATTCGCGCAAGAAGGAGCGCAAGAAGTTTGGCCTCAAAGGAGCGCGCCGTGCACCGCAGTGGAGCAAACGTTAAGCAAAAATGTACACCAAAAAGAACAGACTACGCAGTCTGTTCTTTTGTATAAAACAAAGAGCGCACCGTCGAGAGATAAGAGCGCGAGGTTCCGTCTTGCGACGGCGCGTCTCTTTGTCCCACGCGGTGCGCGAGTCAGCTCTTCTTCTGCCAAGTCCGCAGGACGGTACCCGTTCGGGTCTTGGGGAAGTAGCAGGCAGCGAAGTGCCACCCGTCGGTGAAAGGTACGTAGCACTCGAGCTCCAACTCGCCGTCCTTGAGCCGCTTGGCGGCCTCAATGGTGGCAGCGGTATCGCTGCAGCCCATCGTGAAATTGATCATCCTCTCGTTGCCGAGCTCGTTCTCGCAGTCGAGGAAGAGGGAGTGCTGGATCTGCTCGAGAGTGGGGCCTGCGCTGATCGGGGCGTTGTCCATGAGAAACCTCCGAAATCGTGACAGTGGTTGTCCCAACCACAAGGGGTCATTTTGACCCGATAAGATAACAAAAAACTGGGTTTTTGTCAATCCCACTCGATCGATCTAAATTGACAGCTTGAAGCGTCGTGTGCGAACATCGGTTTACGTTCATTTGAAAAGGGGATACATCATGGAAGAAAGACTCTTGAAGAAGCTGCGGGAAACCAAAGGCTGCTTGGCTCATTTGGCGACCAAAGACGAGAATGCGCGACGACGCCATCCAGCTGAGGAAGACGATGACGGCATGTGGCACGGCCTCATCCCGCCCTTTGAGCTGGACGCGATGAAGGTGCTGCACAGCAAAGGCCTGCGGCGCATCCTGCATCGGACTCACGTTGTTTCGCTGTCGGCAAACGCCCACACGCGCACGCGCGGCATCCATGAGCTCGAAGTTGCGGGCACATGCCTGCCTTTGCAGCTTCTTGGTTTGAATCGCGGCCTGCTCAATGCCGCAGCCTTGATGCATGACCATGGTCATGGACCGTTCGGCCACTATTGCGAAAAATTCCTCACGAAGATTTCCGGTAAAAAGTTCAGTCACGAGATCTTCGGCGTGGTTTTGGCGCAACGGGTCGAGCGACGCGGCAGAAGCTTGAACTTGACGCATCAGACACTGACTTGCGCCCTGAACCATTCGCGCGGTAGCGGTGAGATGCATTTAGGCAACACTTCCGAAGAAGCTAATGCGCTCATGTACGCAGACAAGATCTCGTACGTCTTCGCCGATTTCAACGATCTGTTCCATCGTTGCTCGATGAACGATTACAGATTCAAGGTCAAGGACTATCCAAAGCTCGCCGATGCCATGAACTGGTTCGGCAAGACGCAGCGCGAGAGGACCTACACCTGCCTGGCGCATCTGTGCCTTGAGTCGGCGGAAAAGGGCCATGTCTCATTCGAGAGCTCCGAAGCCAGCCAACGATTCATCGCGCTCAAGGATATGATGTACGAGGTCTACGGCTCCATTCGCTGGGATCGGCTCGAACACATGCTGACCGGCGTCTACAAGTTCTTGGGCGATGTCACGACAGGCATTGACCCGGTCATGGCTTTCGCGCTTCTGACCGAAGAGGACGTGGAATTCCTAAACAAGAACATGGCGCGCGTGAATCCCGATATGGAGGGATGTCTGCGTTCCACGGCTCTGGGTGATGTAATGCGCAACTTCCCGGCCAATCTCGACTTCACCAATCCTGACCTGGATTGGTGAGTCTCACAGCCACCCGGCTCAACTGGGTGGCTGTTTAATTACCGGAACTAATCTCTGGCCATTTTCGCTGGGATAAGCTAAGCTTTTAGCGTGTCAGAAGGCCAGAGGATAGCCAAAAACGCCACCTGGCTGGTGGC
>CAIKNB010000146.1 GCA_903828685.1 Candidatus Uhrbacteria bacterium
CAGCCTTCCAAGCTGGCCAGGGGGGTTCGATTCCCCCCACGCGCTCCACCTCGAAAACTCCAGAAAATATGGCGAATATGCCTTATTTTATCGCTTTTATCATGCCCCGGCTGTCATGGGTGATTTAGCGCATAATGGCACAAAATGGCTGTTTTAGGCATTCAAATTGTCAACAGATTGTCACCAAGGCAAAAAGTGCATTCCGCTCAATACTGACCGATGTGAAGTGACATACGGACAAAAAACGCTTTTTTGAGCTGTTGTGACCGTTGTCATCAATTGTCAACGGAACGGGACGATGCGCAGATTCTCGGCCAGATGTATCTGGCTATTCCTTCGCACCGGCATGCAACGTTTCGCTTGGAAGCCTGCGTCGCGAGAGTTTTCACTGGTTGGAAATGCCGGAGACCTGTGGCATGAAATGCGCCATGAATAAACAATCCGCTCTGATCGTCGCGGCGAGTCTGTGGTTTGGACTCGCGATGGTGCGCGGTGAAAGTCCGGCGCAGTCGGACGGCGATTCCTTCGTGCGCGTCAGCCCGCGCGACGCGCGCTATCTGGAACTTTCCAACGGCCATCCCTACGTGCCCATCGGACTGAACATGGTTCATCCCGATGCCCGCGATGACGACGAAGCAGCGGGTTTGAAGTGCATGGAGGACTGGTTTGAAAAGCTGTCGAAGAACGGCGGCAACTATGCGCGCATCTGGCTCAGCGCAGGCTTCTGGGATGTCGAGCACGAGCGCAGCGGAGTCTATGACGAGGTGCGGGCAAAGCGGATTGATGCACTGCTCGCGATGGCGCGCCAACACGGCATCCGCCTCAAATTGTGCATCGAGCATTTTCGTTCCCTCGATCCGAAGTTCCAGCAGACGTGGGCCAGCAAGCCGCTGCATCTTGTGACCAACGGCGGCACCGCCACGAACACATCCGACTTCATGGACGGCGAACGCAGCCGCGAACAATTCAAACGCAAGCTGGCGTGGTTTGCGAAACGGTTTGGCGACCGGCCGGAAATCTTCGGCTGGGAATTGTGGAACGAAGTCAACTGCGTCAACGGAGGTGACGTGCTGGCTTGGACCGAAATGATGCTCGCGGAACTCCACCGCGACTTTCCAAAGAATCTCGCCATGCAGAGCCTCGGCAGTTTCGACAGCTATTGGGGACTCAAACCGTATGCGCGGCTGAGCACCATGTCCGGCAACGATGTCGCGCAAGTTCACCGCTATCTCGATTGCGGCGCGACCTACGAAGTGTGCCACGGCCCCGTGGATGTTCTAGCCGCCGATGCGGTGAGGACCATTCTCGGCTACAAACCGGACCACCCGGTGATGCTCGCCGAGAGCGGTGCCGTCGAACCGCGACACGCCGGGCCGTTCAAACTTTACGCAAAGGACACCGCGGGCATCATCCTTCACGACGTGCTCTTCGCGCCATTCTTCACCGGGGCCGCCGGGCCGGGACATTGCTGGCACTGGAATCAATACGTCGCTCCCAACAATCTCTGGAACCACTTCGCGCGGTTCTCCGCCGTCGTGAAGGATATCGATCCTCCCGCCGAAAATTTCCAGCCGACGATGCTCACGCATCCGCGTCTTCGCGTCTATCAGCTCGCCGGCCGCCACACGCTGCTGCTCTGGTGCCGCGACCCACAGAACACATGGCAGTCCGAACTCGAACGCGGTCAGACACCGGAAACGCTCACTGATCAGTCGCTGGACCTCGGTCCCGCGCTCCACGGTGCGAACCCTGCCAGCGTCAGAATTTACGACCCGTGGCAGGATCGCTGGAGCGACGGCGCGTTGCACGATGGCAAGCTGACGCTGCCCGCGTTCTCGCGATCCATCGTCGTGCGCGTTGCATTGAAAGACGCCAAGAAGTAATTAGTGTTTGAGTGCGACTCATGAACAAATCTGAGAAATCCGCCAAATATACCGAATTGGTTGCTGATCCTTCGCGCCAAGCCGGGCCGCTTTTCAAAGGTATTGATTACCAGATTTGGCAAACCGTTCTAGCCTGGGTCGACTTGGAAGACACGGAGCTTCTCGTTGTTGAGGGAGCGGAAGATTTTGATCAGCACACTGAATCAGGAACGGTCACCAATCAAGTCAAGGGGCTCGCCTCGCCAATCAGCCTTCGGAGCGAATGCGTCAGCGAATCCATTCGGAACTATTGGACCACACGTCAAAAGAATCAGAATCGGACTGTCATATTTAGGCTGATAACAACAGCCAGTTTTAGCGTTGAGGCGGGAGAGCCATTCGGTACGCACAAGTCGGGCCTTGAATTGTGGAACGAAGAGGCGGATCGCCTAACCGCGCAACACAGCCATCTGCTTAAAGACTTTTTACTCTCGGACGATTCGGTCTCGAAACGCTTGGCAATGCCTTTGAGCAATGGTGTTCCTTCGCTCGTCGAATATCTGAAACAATTATCGCCGGAAGCCTTCCATGCAGAGTTCATAAGACCAATGCAATGGTTACCAAAGCAACCAGACATTGATGTAATCCGAGACACGGTGAAGGTCAAATTACATGCCTACGGGGAGCATGTGCATCTTCTCCCTCGCGATAGTGAGCTGGCTTTATCGCCTCTGTTTGACCATGTCGCTCATGTTGCCATCCGTGAAAGACGCAAATTGATCCGTGAAGATTTTAGAACTCTTTTTGATGAATCTGTCCGAAAATGCGTACCGATCTCGCGATTCAATCAGATGGAGGCAGTGTTTGCAGCACGCTTTCAACCGATTACTCCCTCGATAGCCGGGGTGAACTATTCTGTTTCCGAGTTGATTTCTCTGCCTGATCTACCGTCTCCTTGTGCGCAGCGATCGGGACTTGTCGAGAGTCTTGCAAGCAGTGTTTTTGAGCACGCATTTGTTGCCATCCAAGGGTCAACGGGAAAAGGAAAAAGCACGCTCGCCAAACTGGTCGCCTACAAACTTGGCGGAAGCTGGTTTTGGATTAGTTTTGCGCGGTGGCCAGATGCACGCGTATCGACTGAGCTCGACCAACTTGCCAGACAAGTGGCTGCAACGAAAGGCCCGTTATCTCTCCTGTTGGATGATCTAAATCCGAGCGGTGCTGATTTAGCGCCACTATTAAAGAAACTTGCCGTGTTGGTGCGCCTAACACTTATGCGTGGGGGGCGTGTTATCGTGACCACGCAAAGATTCTTTGGGAATGTCTTTCTTCGGCAAACCAATCTTCCGCCGCAGGTGCTACAAGAAGTCACGCCATTCCTCGAAGAGGAGGTCAAAGACCTGTGCTTGCAGGGGGGATGCCCAGCGGGAAACCATGTCGAATCTTGGACCAAGATAATCTGTGCACAAACAGGGCGGCATCCGCAGCTCGTGCATGCACGCGTCAAGGTTGCCAGTCGAAAAGGTTGGCCTCTTCCGACAGCTTCGGATGTTCTCGAAACGCCACAAGAGATAAGAGACGAACGCCAGCTTGCCCGGCAACTGCTGTCTGAACTTGATGACGGAGAAGTTGAGTTACTATTTCGGCTTAGTCTTGCTTCCCAGCCTTTCAGGAAGGATCAAGTCGTGGTTTTGGGAGAGGCTGCTCCCTCAATATTTCGAGCTGGAGACAAATTCGATACGCTGACCGGCCCATGGATTGAGTCCAGTGGAAAAACGTATTTTCAGTTGAGTTCACTGTTGGTACGTGCCGCAGAAGAGAACTGGACTGCGGATCGTGTGAGAACAATGCGCGTCGAATATGCTCAAGCCATTAAGCGCGCAGGCGACCTCACTCTTCGCGAAGTAAATGAAATATTGTTTCAAGCAATTATGGCAAAAGATGCCTTCCTGGTAGGATGGTCCTTGGCG
>CAIKNB010000147.1 GCA_903828685.1 Candidatus Uhrbacteria bacterium
ACCGACTTCGGCGCCTTCGTACGCTTCGACGACAACTTGGAAGGCCTGGTGCACATCTCGGAAATCGCTTGGCAGCGCATCGACCATCCGCGCGACGTACTCAAGGTCGGCGACCATGTGCGTGCCGAAATCATCAACATCGAAGGTTCCAAGATCTTCCTCAGCATGAAGAAGTTGGTGGATGATCCGTGGAAGAAAGCCGGCGAAAAATTCCGCGTCGGGCAGTCGGTCAAGGGCAAGGTCATCAAGATCAACCCGTTCGGCTTGTTCGTGGAGCTGGATCCGGATATCCACGGCCTAGCCCACATCAGCGAACTCTCCAACAAGCCGGTCAAGGACGTGAACGAGATCGCGCGCATCGGCGACGAGTTCGACTTCCGCATCGTGTCCATCGATCCGGACAATCATCGCCTCGGACTCTCGCTGCGCAAGCCCAAAGAAGAATAAAGCCGATCCATTTCGACACAAAAATCCCCCGGTGAACACCCGGGGGATTTTGTTTTGCCTAGGCTTGACGCGCAGGCCCGCCTCTCGACAAAACTCCGGTTTTAGCGTAGATTGGGTTAAGTATGAACCAAACAACCAAAACCATATTGATGTTCGTGGGCGCCCTGATTCTGGTGGGCGTGGCCTTGTCATTCGTGTCGCTGAATACGACCGAGAAGGTCAACATCACGACCATCGCACAAGACATCCAAGACGGCAAAGTCAAAAGCATCACGGTCGAAGGCTCGACTGTAACCGCGACTTTGAGTGACGACAAGAAGGTGCAGGCCGACAAGGAGGCCAACGAAACTTTCTCCGAGATCATCAAGAACTACAACGTAGACGCGGACAAGGCACGCAACGTACCGGTGGAGATCAAAGACCAGAGCGGCTTCGCCTACTGGGCAGGCGCCATCCTGCCAACGGCCATTCCCTTGCTATTGGTCATCGCCATAATGTGGTTTTTCTTCCGCCAGGTCCAAGGCCAGAACAATAAAGCAATGATGTTCGGGCAGTCGGGCGCACGCGAGACGCGCGGCGACACCAAAGACAAAGTGACCTTTACTGACGTAGCTGGCGTGAGGGAAGCCAAAGAAGAACTGACCGAGATAGTGGAGTTCCTCAAGCATCCGGACAAGTTCACAGCCCTGGGCGCCAAGATACCTAAAGGCGTGCTCTTGATGGGCGGACCCGGTACGGGCAAAACTCTATTGGCGCGCGCCGTGGCTGGCGAAGCTGACGTGCCGTTCTTCCACATTTCCGGTTCCGAATTCGTGGAGATGTTCGTGGGCGTAGGCGCCTCGCGCGTGCGCGACCTGTTCACCAAAGCCAAAAAGAGCGCACCCTGCATCATCTTCATCGACGACATCGACGCCGTGGGACGCCAACGCGGTTCTGGCTTGGGTGGCTCGCATGATGAAAGAGAACAAACTTTGAACCAGATCCTGGTTGAGATGGACGGCTTCGAACCTAATAGCGGCGTCATCGTCATGGCCGCCACCAACCGTCCGGACGTGCTGGACCCGGCGCTCTTGCGCCCGGGACGCTTTGACCGACGCGTGGTGCTGGACCCGCCGGACATCAATGACCGCGAAGCTATCCTCAAAATCCACGCCAAGACCAAACCGCTGGCCAAAGACGTCTCATTGCGTCGCCTAGCCGAACGCACGCCCGGATTCTCCGGCGCCGACCTGGCCAATTTGATGAACGAGGGCGCCATCATGGCCGCACGGCTGAATCTGAAGGAGATCCCGCAACAGATACTTTTGGACTCCATCGAAAAAGTTTTGCTCGGACCCGAACGCCGCAGCCATGTGATGAACGATGACGAACGCAAGGTCACGGCTTATCACGAAGCTGGCCACGCACTCGTGGCCCACCTGCTGCCGCACGCCGATCCGGTACAGAAGGTTTCCATCATCTCGCGCGGCCGCGCAGCCGGTTATACTTTAAAGATGCCGCTCGAGGACCGAACCTCGCGGACTTCGGAGGAATACAAAGAAGATATCGCCGTGGCCATGGGCGGCTACGCAGCTGAACAGATATTCTTCGGCGACATCACTACCGGCGCGACCCAAGACATGAAGAACGCCACGCACACGGCGCGCAGCATGGTGACCCAATGGGGCATGAGCGAAAAACTCGGACCGCGCACCTACGGCGAACACGAAGACATGATTTTCCTGGGCCGCGAGATCCATGAGAACCGCGACTACTCTGACGACAAAGCGGTGGTCATAGATGCCGAAATTGACCGCTTGATAAAGGAGGGCTTGGACAAAGCCAAGCATCTGATCACAAAACACAAAGAAGCCATGGAGCGCGTGGGCGAAAAACTGCTGGCGCAAGAGACCCTGGAACGTGAAGAGTTCCTGAACACCATCGGCCTGCCGCCGGCAAACGAAAAAAATCTTATTTAACGGACAAAAGACGGCGCTGCAGCCGTCTTTTTGGTATTCCGCGCGCAGCGACGCCGCGTCTACTGCCCGCGGCTTCATTCGTGCTATAATCTGGGCCATATGATTCGCTCCCATGCAACTTCCCAACGCCGGCATCAGCCGGTCTATCGCCCGGCTTTGCGCCAAGCTTGGCAATTCTCCTGGCAGGAAAAACGCTTTTGGCCTTTAGCGCTATTCGCCTCTATCCTGCTTTCGGCCGGAACTTATGACATGGTCGGCAACACCTATATGCGGATAATGGGGCAGACTGATTTCTTGAGCGGCATCGGACGCCCCACGGTCATCGGCGCAGGCTGGCACGGAG
>CAIKNB010000148.1 GCA_903828685.1 Candidatus Uhrbacteria bacterium
AGCCTGAGCCAGAAGAATTGTGCCGAGCCCAGCGCTTTCGAACGTGCCCAATACATGAAGGCAATTTCCCAGTTCCCCATCTCCAAGTAAGGCGCTCTCCCCTTTATTGGAGGGAAGCGGCAGGAGGCAGAAGCGGTCCGGATCAGGTATCAGCTTTCCCTTCGAGGGGCGACGCCTTCTTCGCTGCAGGTTCCGTGTTTTCAGGATACGCAATGCGCATCAGCGGCGGGGCGCCTCGCGCCATCCAGTAGGCAGCCAAGCAAAACATCCGCGCTTTCATTTTCATTTCATCCCCACCAGCAGTTCCTGGCTCAACCTATGGAAAGGTAGTTTGGCGAAATCGTCCGCTAACGGATCCGCCGCGGCACCTTCCAGAGTGTTCAGGAGATGATTGCCGCCATCAAAGCCTACATGGTCGGACACAATCGAGACCCCAAAAAGTTCGTTTGGACCAAGCGTGCCGACGCCATCCTCGAAAAGAGCACTCGTTGTAAAGAAGCGTTGGGGACAGCAGACTAGAAAACTTCGGCCTGCAACCCCGTTGTTTGTCGCACCATCTGAGCAATGCGCGATAGCACTTTGAGCGGCAGATGACCGGTTTCAGAGTTTGGGGTCGGACGGGTAGCGGAATAAATCTGCACGAGCGAGATCTGGGCGCCCGCATTCTTCAGCTCCACCAGGCGCTGCGCATATTGCTCGATGACTTCCAGCGGCGGTTCCTCGCCATTGATCGCGGGAAAGAGACTCTGGATTACCACCGGCCGCTGGCGACCGAGCAGCAGGATATTCGACAGGATTTTTTCGAGCGGAATATTCCCCCGGTTAACCTTGTTGACATAGGCTTGTGTGCCGCCGTCGAGCTTGGTCCAAACCTCGTCGCTTTTTGTGAAATATTTCAACCCCTGCTGCACCTGCGGCAAATCCAGCCCGGTCGCATTCGTCAGGAGGACAAGCTTGAAAAATGGAAAACCGCCTAATGCCCGAACATGCACAACCGCCTGGAGCGCATCGGCGAACTTGCTCGAAAGGGTTGGCTCTCCATCGCCGCTCAAGGCCACATGGCGAAGTTGCAGCAGATCGTCGGGCAGCGCACGATACCATGGACGCTCGCGCAGACGGTCTCCATTCACGAAAGTCAGCGTCTTCCTCAACTCCGCAGCCATCACATCCACATCCAGCTGTTCGCGCAGTTCCCCGTTTCGATGCACTTCGCAATAAACGCAGTTGAAGTTGCAGTTTTTGTTGGGACACAGGTTAACTCCCACGGCTAAGCCTCGGGCACGGGCGGAGACCACGGCATAGACATATCGGTTATCCCAGAAATCACGCGGAGAGCCGAACGCCGTTTCCAACGAGCCGTTGGTCCGAACTGGAGTTTTCCGCTTTTTCTCCAGAAGATCAGCCGACACAATAGTACTTTGAGTGGGTTCTTCCACAATTTCTCAGTCCAACTTACTTTCAAAGAAAATCCCGGACTACACGGTGCTTGCCAAATATTGGACATTTTTTGGCGGCCAACGGATTGGTTGATTTTCGCGTAAATCCAATTGAATATCCCTAATGAACATGGCCAGACGGCCCACTCGGTTTAAACAGGCTGAAATCGCCAACACGTTCGGGGGTGCCGGCTCTTCGCCGATTCCCACCGATCTCCGACTTGGATAAGTATAACTGGTATACCTTTAAAGAAGAATTTAATTGCTAGCGGCGCGTTCAATTTGGCATAATCTTAGCGACCGTTCGGGAATGATGGTAAGCATTGATTCTTTGCTTGCGGGGGATAAAGTGATTTCCCCGCAGTGTTGAACAAAGGCAGCCGTAATACGTCAAAGACAACAAAGCCAACCAAAGGAAAAACACAATCATGAAAAAACTTATTGTTTGCAGCCTAGCTCTGCTAGTCGCGGGAGTTGTTTCAGTTCGTGCCGCAGATGCTAAAGAGCTTTGGGAGAAGAACTGCGCCAAGTGCCATG
>CAIKNB010000149.1 GCA_903828685.1 Candidatus Uhrbacteria bacterium
GGAGTGAAGATATTTCGCTTACCGGACTATCACCGTCTTTGGGTCCTCTTTCCAGAGGATTCAACTATATATCACTTCTCACATTCCAGACCCTTGGGGGTCTGACGTCTGGCCCACAACTTCATATATGCGACAGCCCAAGCTCGTCACCCTTGCCCGCGGTCAAACTTGCGTCCAACTCGGTACAAGGGTTCACATATATGATTTAGACTCGTCCGCTTTCGCTCGCCGCTACTCACGGAATCAAGCTGACATCATGTTCCGGTCGGTCTCTTGCGAGATCTTACGGAACATGAAGTCAGCGTTTAATTTTCTCTTTTCCACTGGGTACTGAGATGTTTCACTTCCCCAGGTTCCCTCCACACGACCTATGTATTCAGTCGTGGGTATGTCGACTTCATCGACACGGGTTGCCCCATTCGGAAATCCCCGGCTCACAGGTTGCTTGCCACCTCCCCGAGGCTTATCGCAGGCTGCTACGTCCTTCGTCGGCTCCTTCATGCCAAGCCATCCACCGTATGCCCTTATGTGCTTCGGCCATCCAGGACTGCGACCCTACTCGAGTCACTCCGGATAGCACGTTTTTTTAAGGTGTATACTAATTGCTTACCCCGTTGGATCCGCTTTTCGGATCACGGGTTATGTACGCTATGTTACTTTACTTTTTTGCCTTGCACGTATGACATCCCATCGTCCACGCTCCATGTTACAAGTAACATTTCGCATGAACGTCGAGCCATCGTGCAGTTATGTTGTCGAGGTCCGGGCTGTCCACTTGCCCGTGCCTTTGCTACCTTGGGGCGAGGCAGACAGTGATGAAAGGAGAGAGTCCTCTCATCACTAGCCGTCTCGATTGTGAGAAAAAAAACCGCTTGGCAGTGGCCAAGCGACATCCTTCCAATGGAGGTTGGAGTGCTTAGCCGTTAAACGAGGTTGTCGTAAACATTGCGTTAGGCACTTGGTCTCCATTGCTCCCCCGCTGCTTCCTGCTCCCTGGGAGTTGGGTCTCAAAGTGCGCATATAATAAGTTATCCCTTTCAGCTTGTCAAGTGCTGAAAATAAGGCAAAAACCATTATGTTTAATCTGAATATCCGAGCCATAGGCAAGCTGACCGAACCCTGGCTGCGCCAAGGTGTGGACATGTATGTGGATAGGATCAAGCCTTTGGCTAAAATCCAAGTGATCGAGCTGGCCGAAGGGCAAAAAGGCTCGGCCAAGCCAGACATGGAACGGACCCGGGCCAGCGAAGCCCAAAACCTGCAAAAAGGCCTGGTTTCTGGCTCGTTAATCGTGGCTTTGGACCAAACCGGCAAGCAGTTCGACTCCCCGGCGCTAGCCAAACTGCTGCAAGAACACTCCGACCGACCCCTGACATTCCTGATTGGCGGCTCCTGGGGCTTGGAAGCCGAAATCCTGAAAAAGTCAGACCTGGTCTTGTCTTTGGGCAAGCTGACCCTGCCCCACTCCCTGGCGCGACTCGTGCTGGCCGAGCAGCTCTACCGCGCGCTTATGATCAACGCAGGCAGGGCTTACCATAAATGACCGAGTCCCGATCAAAGGAAGCTTGAATCAGAGCTTGTTTGAGGGCTATGGGACGTAGAAAAAATTTATGTGTCCGCGGTTAGCGGAAAGGCTCGGCTGATGTACAATGCTGGCATGCCAGGAGCACAAGCCAGGAGAACGGACTCGGACCTGCAAGCGGCGTGGAAAAAGTTCAACCGCAAGGTCGCAAACATCTCCTCACAAACGCGCAAGATCATGACCGACGCAGAAATACGCAAAGACCGGCAGACGCTGCTGGAGCTTAAGCGCCGCATCCAAAAAAATTGATATGGACAAGACGCCTAATGCGCAAGCCAAACGCAAAACCGCCACGCCAGCCGCGAGCACTCATGAAGACTACGAGTTCCTGGCCAGCGTGTGGAATAAATTTTCGCATTCCGTGGATGACGTAAGGCGGGCCACGCTGGACCTGGCGCAAAGTTCCTCAGCCGAACGCCACTAAACGTATGGACACACAACAACAAACCGCAGCCGAACGCCAACCCGTGCAAGAGATGCTCGAGGCGCGCCAGGAGACTCCTGAGCAGATTGCGCGCGAGATGCTGCGCCAGGGCGACGCCATGGTCACCGAAGCGAAATCCGGCATCGAGGACGCACGCAAAGCCTTGCAGGATGCCGGCGACGAAGCCGCGCGCGAAAAACTCAAACTTTTGGAAGACGAACTGGATGCGGCATGGGATAACCTCGAAATCGCGACTTCCCATCCGGAAACGGAGGAGGCCGAAACCGAAATCCGAGATCCCTGGATAGACATGCTTGAATCTTTGGATAAGACCTTCGAAAGCGGCCGGTACGATCCCAAGATGTCGCGCTTGATGCAGACGCGTGAGGGTGAACAGGCATTCCGCCAAACACTGGATGAAAAGATCTCCGACAAGCTCAAAGCGGAACACCTGGACTTCGCCACTTTGGATCGGTTGAAGACCTTGGCGCAAGTCGATGGCAAGATGCGTGAGATCATTAAGTCCGAATTCGATACGATTGTGGGACCGAAATATTCTGAACGGCTGCTCAGCGACCAAGACCTGCGGGACGATCTTGAGTCGATGCTGGACAAACTCTCTTTACCGATCGGAAAAGACGAAAAACCTTTGTGCCGTGAGCTGGGGCTCGATCAACTAGTGTTGGCCTACGAAATGTTCGGCCAAGACGCGCCCGAAGCCGCAAAGCACATGGACCTGGCGCAATATTCGTCCGAACTTCGAGTCCAAAGAGGCGAAATGCTGATGAGCCCGCAATTGGACAAAACCACCGGCGAGATGTGCGGCGTAATAAGCGTGAATTTTGATTACGGAAAAAATCCTTCTGACGGAATAATGCATAGGACTTTTGCCCTAAACAAAATCGAAAAAGACGGAAAGCCGGCTTTCGAAAAATCCTGCTCTTTGGAGCTCATCAGCTTACCGACCAACTTAAAAGGAAAAAATACGGCCAAACAAGAAATGGCCGCTACGAACAAATTCCTGAAGGAGTCGGGTTTTGACAAAGAAAAACTCCATGCCAATATCGATATTGGCGGTTACACTTGGGCGACTCTGGGCTTCGGTTGGGACGTGGAAAAGATGCGCCGCACAGGAGAAGAAGGCCTGTCCGACATCCAAATAATCAAAAACTTCGTGACCGAACGCACCCAGAACATAACAATGAACCTGAAGGATTCGGGCATCGACTTAGAAGAGCCAGACATCAAGCCTTACATGGAACAGCTCCAAAGCATGCTCAAGACGGACGAACGCGCCGCTCTCATCACGCCGCAAGAACTCGCGGCATTAGGGAAAGAGGGACCAAAATTCATCTGGGCCGTTTCGGGCAAAAGATATCGCGCCGAGGATTATGAACCGTACCGCGAGTCGGATCCGCCCAATCCCCGTTTTAAAGGCGAGCTGCATTTCGGCAAACTGCTGCTTCTGGGTTCGGACTGGTACGGACAAAAACAACTCTAAATTTATGCCATACGAAAAATCCATGGTCGGGCGTGCATTTTCTGCAGATGGGAAGGATCTTGGCGACACCAAATTTTTTGAACGTGACATGGGCATTACTCCAAAGACTGAAGCCGAGACGCTCCAACGGCTTGACCATGGCCTGGTCGAGTACGCGCTACACCAAGCCGAGGAGCTGGCTGCACGCAATCCGGAAATAAAAATTATCCTGTTTGCGGAACTAGCCAAACTGTATCCGGAGGATCCCAGGGCAAAAGATTGGGAAGACATCGGAGCATAAAAAAACAGACGAGCCCACGGACGGGCTCGTCTTTGTTACATAGAGAGCAGCTGGGGCAGAACGTCTTCAGCCCTAGCCTTGATTACGATGTTCGCTGGCACGAAACCTTCGGGGTCGGGGTTGACCTCGATGACCGCAGCTCCGCGTTCACGCGCCAAGAATGCGAACCTCGAAACCGGTTGCACATGCGCCGATGTCCCAACCACCAAAAGAGCTTGGCATAATGACACGGCGTGGAAGGCGTACCCTAGCACATCGCCATTCAGATGGTCGCCCATCCAAACGATGTTTGGCCTTTCGAGCGCTTGGCAGCAAGGCGAGTGAGGCAGGCCTTGCGGATATTCGTACGCGCGGTCATGGCGTATCTTGCCGCAGGCAGTGCAACGGTTTGCCCATAGCGTGCCATGCAGGGCCACGACCTTGGGGTGCCCGCTTGCCTCATGCAAGCCGTCGATGTTTTGCGTGAGCACTACATGCGGATGGTCCATGGCATATGTAGCCAAGGCTTGGTGCGCGACATTCGTTGGGCACCATAAGAGTTGCTCGCGCAATCCCAAATGCAACCGCCAAACCTCTTCTGGGTCTTGGCTGAAAGTTTCTGTCGTGACCGTGGTCAGGAAACTCGTATCGGAATGGTTTACCGAGTTGATAGGCACTCCGCTGGCTGCGGAAATGCCGGCACCGGTCAGGACCACGACGCGTTCGGCCGCACTTAGTATGCGTTGCGCCTCGACCATACAATCCGCAAAGTTTTGCACTTGACGTGCCATTTTCACCTCGCAGCAAGTTGTTAAAATAGCGATTGAAAACTTTTGCATATAATCGGAAGAATGTCAAGACGTCATGCCGAGCAAGACACGGGATAAAAAACACCGCTCTCCCTGTGGAGAGCGGTTTTAAGCAGGAAAGAATTTCAGCACCCGGCCAAGGCGATAAGCTCCAGAGCGCGTTGACGCAGTTCGCCGGAGTGTTCCAGGCCGTTGCGCCACTTATCAGGAACAGCAGATATGCCCAGGCGCGAACCTACGATGGCGCCGGCGATCGAAGCCGTAGAGTCGGAATCGCCGTCGTGGTTTGCCGCGAAGGAACAAGCTTTGACCAGGTCATGGCCAAACCGTATCGCCGACCAGATGCCGATGGCCAAAGCTTCGGGCCCGGTCCAACCGAGCGCACCGCAGCCTAAGTCCGGTCCGATGTCGGAAGACGGGTCGAGCCCTAGGACCGTCTCGATTAGCTCACGCGTCCGCCGAGCTTCAGGAATGAATGCGGCCAACAGGCTTTGGGCCAGGATGACCGAGGATCTCACCGAATCTCCCTTAAAGATACGCGCGATGATCGCTGCCAAGACTCCGGAAGGCGCATAGCCGTCCGGAGAGCCGTGAGTCAGGGCGCCGATTTGCGCTCCGAGATCCAACGCATGGCTGGGGCTACCGGCGCAATAGATGCCGACAGGATGGGCGCGCATGACTGCGCCGCAGCTATCGCTTTGGTTGAGCGGCCCTTCGATCGTGCCCCTGACCTCGCTTTCGAGCGCTTTAAGGCTGGTCTGCCCTGGCGAGCGCGAATACTGCATAGATGCCTGGAGAGCGCGCCATTGGCGCAGCTCTGCATAGACATCCTCGAGGATCTGTGCAGTTTCGCCTCCGCGGCGCACGCCGTGCACGATGCCGCGGCAGACAGCCAGCGCCTGCTGGGTGTCATCAGTGATCGAACCCGGGCCCTGACCGGGGAAACCCAAAGGCTCACTCACGCCCTCGGATCCATAAATCGACGCTATCTGTTCGTGCGTCAGGAATTCCACGGAAGCACCCACCGAGTCGCCGAAGGCGGCGCCCAGCATGACTCCGCAGGCCAGCTGCTGCTCCAGCCCTAATTTTTTCTTGAAAATATTCATCCTTTTCCTTTCGATGTGCGATAAGCGACTTAACCAATTAACCGCTGATTTGTCAAACCATAGCGGGCGCGAATGGCGTGCTAAGATGACAGCTGGCGCAATATTCGCTATGCTCCAAACCGGCATTTCCGCGCTGTTGGAGGGCAGGTGGTGGAATTGGTATACACGCAGGCCTTAGAAGCCTGTTCCAGCAATGGATTGAGGGTTCGAGTCCCTCCCTGCCCACCAATAGTCCGGAAATCATATGACCCAAGCCGAACAAGACATCGTCCAAACCATCGCCGCCGAAGTCAGACGGCGTCTTGGAGGCGACGGTTCAGGACATGACTGGTGGCACGTGTTCCGCGTGTGGAATACGGCGCGGACCATCGGCGCCCAAGAGCATGCCGACATGTTCGTGGTGGAACTCGCTGCGTTACTGCATGACGTGGCGGATTGGAAATACCATAACGGCGATGAAAGCGTGGGGCCGCGCGTGGCGCGCGAGATCATGCAAGCGCAAAGTGTAGATGCTGGATGTATGGATCACGTGTGTGACATCATCGCTACCATCTCGTTCAAAGGCGCAGGTGTGCAAACACCTATGAAGACACTCGAGGGCAAAGTGGTGCAAGACGCTGACCGTTTGGATGCCATGGGTGCCATGGGCATCGCGCGCGCTTTCGCGTACGGCGGCCACAAGAATCGCGCCTTGTATGATCCTGACAACAAGCCCACGGAGCACATGAACAAGGAACAGTATTTTTCCGATAATGGCTCCACCATCAACCACTTTTACGAAAAACTTTTGCTACTCAAGGATCGCATGAACACGGACGCAGCGCGCGCCCTGGCCGCAGAGCGGCACATCTTCATGCAGCAATACCTGGAAAGATTTTTCAAAGAGTGGAATGGCGAGATGTAGAGCAAAGAAGCTGTCGAGGGAAAAAACCATTGACATAGGCGCCGCGCGATGTTTAACTGTGCCGGCACTTTACAGAGGAGACGAAAGCATGACGGAATCCCTCAAAGACCTGCAGGATTTCTTTTTCGATTCAGCGGCCTCTGGCTATGCTGGCGATGGGCCGAAAGTCGATTTTCCGCATGAACCTGGGTTCATGGGTTACCGCATCGAGCGCGGAGTCTATCGCTACGAAGACAAGTATTGCGTGAACGGCATATTCTCGTGCGGCCGTAGCCTCATTTGGCACAAAGGCCAACCGATCTGGTTCATGCATTACAGCGGCTTCAGCCAAAGCGAGGATGCCTCGCGCTTGGTGAAAAAATCCTTGCGTGCGGCATACGCCAAACGCCTGTTCTTAGGCGGACGCGGGGTGCAGGAGCTCCGCGAAGGCCGGCTTGCTTATCAAAACTCCCCAATCGGGTATTTCACCAAATTCCGCGGCCAGGATTTTGTCACCGATCTGAATGACGGGGAAACGACCCTCTTTACCCACGATTACTCCGGCGGCCTGCTAGCCGAATCGTGAAGCTCCGCCGCCTTGACATCCGTTAAGGCGGCGTTTTTCGTTCTGCAGCCGGCCTGTTAACATCAAACGACTATGCACTACACCAAAATGGCAGCCGTAGCATGCGCCCTGGCGCTGATTTTTCCGCTAAAGCCAAGCTTGGCCTTGAGCCATGACTCGCTCATTAAAGGCACGGGTCCTGCCGTGTACTTTTATTCCGCGGACGGCTTGCGTTATGTCTTCCCTAGCGAAGCCGTGTTCAAGAGCTGGTATCCCAACTATACGGAGGTCGTCAGCGTCTCGGATAAGGCACTTGAGAATATCCCCTATGCCGGTTACGTGACTTTCCAGCCCGGCTCGGTACTGGTGAAGACGCCGCAAGACAGCAAAGTCTACGCGGTCTCGCGCTACGGCGTACTGCACTGGGTACAATCCGAACAGCTGGCGCAATTTTTCTACGGCGCGGATTGGAACACCAAGGTCGTGGACGTGAGCGCCGATGAACTGCACAACTACCTCATGAGTTATACGCTGGATAATCCCGAGAGCTATTCGGTACTGACCGAGATGTCGTATGGCGTGACGCCGGGCGACGACATCAGGCCCCTAAACTATGTGCCGCCTCAAGCGTCGAAACAAATATATGCGGTAGCGGCCACGCCGGCCACGCTGACTTTCGAAGCCAACCACAACCAAGCCGTGGCTGGACAGACCATCAAACTCACGGCGCAGGCGCAAGGCAATTCTTTGCCGCTCACTGACTTGAGCATCTGGGATGCTAATTCACATGCCCTGCTCAAATCATGCGGCGCGAACGCGACTTGCGTCTATGCATTCGACGCGCCTGCATACCCGTACGCTTCCTCCTACTACGCAACGGTCAGCGACCTGACGGGCCAAACTGCGACCAGCGGACTAGCGACCTTCGCCACCGCACCGGTGGCCGCCAAACTGCAGATGTCGGCTGCGCCGCAAAGCGTAGTCACGGGCGGACGCATGAGCGTTGATTCGCAGTATTTGGACAATCTAGACATCGTGAGCCATCGCGTCTGGGGCATGGTCGCGGGTGCGGACGGCTACATCCCGTGGCTTGATTGCGGAAAGGCACGCGAATGTTCGGGCTCGGCCCCTCTGTACAACACCACAAAATTCTTTTCACAGATTCAAACCGCGGACGGTCAGACTCTGTTCTCGGCTCCAATCACCGTGGCTGCGCAAGGCGGAACCATTCCCGCGCCCGTACTTACCATAGTCAAACAGGATACAAGCTCGCTGGACATCGCCCTGAAAGTCCCAGCGCAAGATGAATCCGTGGGTTACACATTCCTGGTGGACGGCACCGATCCCAGCGATCCGCCGCTCGCCATGTGCCAAGCGGATTGCACGCTGACCGTCACCTTGGATGCGCCGCACAAACTTACGGCTTTCACCTGGGTGGGCGGCTTGTATCAAAAGTCACAGACGCTCAACGTAGCTCCGTAGTTCGAATTTAAAAAAGGGGCGCGACATTTGTCCGCCCTTTTTTGTTTCCAAAATTTTATTTGGCCCGCTCCACGTATTCTCCCGTATCCGTATTGACCACGACCTCGTCACCTTCGTTGATGAAGATGGGCACATGGACAGTGAAACCGGCGTCAGTCTTGGCCTCCTTGGTCACATTACCGCTGGCCGTGTCGCCTTTGACGGCAGGTGCCGTCTCAATGATCTTGAAAGTCATCTTGCGCGGCAGCTGGAGCGAAACAGGCTGACCTTCGTAAACCGTAAGCGTGACTTCCAGACCTTCCTTGAGATACTTGCCTTGGTCTGACACGTCTTCGTCCGACATACTCACCTGCTCATAGGTACCGGAATCCATGAACGCATAGCCTGTGGCATCATGGTACAGGTATTGCATGTTGCGGTATTCCACATCCACCAAGTCCACGGACTCAGAAGTCTTATACGTCCTTTCGAGCGTCTTGCCGGTTTTGACGTTCTTGACGCGACAGCGCACGAAAGCCGCGCCCTTGCCCGGATTCACGTGCTGGAATTCAGTCACGATCCAAAGCTCGCCGTTCTCGCGGATGACCAAGCCTTTCTTGATTTCGGATGTGGATGCCATAGTGGCCAGATTTTGCTGGATAAACGTTTTTTCGTCAACCCCCGAATCTTTCCCGTACGACGCCGGGCAAATCGTCGCCGCACGACTGACCGCCAGGAATTGACTCTGCAGTCAGAAGATGCTATACCGAAATTGGAGGTCCGTCATGCCGCAATATGATTTCAAGGCTTGGTTGAAGTCGACCTTCGCCGCACCATTTCCGCTCCTTTACCCCTGTGGTGAACGCACTGCCCTGTTGTACCGAAGTCTGAACCGATTCATCATCGTTCCTTCGCTCGAAAATCCGATAGCTTTGGCGCTTTTCGAAGCAAGACTATCACAAGACATCCGAGATGACATTGAAATTGCCGTAAAACGCAAATTCTGGCCAGATCGTCTCGATAGATCCGACGTCGGTCCGCTGATAGAGGTATACCTCAGGCGCACTGCCGACTAACCCTGGGTTAGACCCGTCTCCACCGCCGCCCGAACAAAAGTTGGACGGCGGTATTATTTTGCATCACTTGAGAGGAAAGTCCGGCATAAGGGGCTTCATCCGACCGATGTCTGGTACACCTGCGCCCGATGCGGTAGTGAACCTCTTAATCGCCTCGTCGCAGGCTTTAAGTATTTTCTTGATTTCCCACAAGGTCAGAGCTTTTTCCTTGGGCTGCGACTCGAGTTTTTCCACATCCAATAGATCCATGAGCTCCGTTGCATTAACCTTCTGCCCTGTCCACACATAATCATTGCCTTTTGCCGCAATCAAAATCTTGCCTAGGATGCATAGCGCCTTCATCTGAAGCTGCGCCTGTATCTGGGCCACGACCGTACGACCCAGGGCATCCATAGACTCGCGCGCCGCGGTAAAATTCACACCTGGTGCGGTCATTTTTTCAAGTATCTCGTTGGGGACCTCGACGACCACGTGCACAGCTGCCACCAAGCCGGCCTGGGGTTCGACAATATTCTTCGCATTCACATCAGCCCAGAGTACATCGTGGCGGCCTCCGAGCTTGGACAAGTTAGTAAAATTTGAAACGTCTTCATAAGTAGTGCGTATCTTTGCGGGAATCTTGTCGGGGTCATAAGTCACGTCGATAGCCAGAAGAGTGGCTTCTTTTTGGTCCGGGCGTAAACTACTCGACTCGGTCAGTGCCACAATGACGTCAGTCTGACGGCGGATATCATCATATGGATGGGCCAAGACGGCTGTGCCCTCAGGACCGAACCACTGGTAGTGCTGTTTGAGCATTCCATCCTGTTCAAAACCTTCAGCAACCATAACTTCGGCAAACTTCGACTTCTCGCTCCGCTCTTCCCCAAACTGCTCTACGGCCGCTGCCTTTTTTGCGTATTGCTCTTGGGTTATGGTACCAGAAGGCAACTCATCATCCGTAATCTGCCCCAGATTAAACCACGAATTTGTCAGGCCCAAAATCTTTCGGCTCTCCACAGAAGGCAGATCCATGTTGAAATTTTCAGACATATATATGGTTAGAGTGTTTTTCAAATGGATTATCAACCGATTGGGAACGGCTGGCAAACGCGCCTTCAAATTACAAAACGTTCGCGGGCCGAAGCTGGCAAGATGTTGTTGATTGATGCGGAGCCTGTCAGGAGCATCACAAGACGTTCCACGCCAAACGCGATGCCCGCGGCGTTACCCATCTGAGGCAACGCTTGGATGAATTTTTCGTCTATAGGCCAAACCTTTTTGCCCTGGGCTTGGCGCAAAGCCTGATCTTCCACGAATCTTTGGCGCTGTTCCACGGGATCGGACAACTCCGCAAAGCCGTTAGCCAATTCGAGAGTGCCAACGTAAAGCTCAACCCTGTCTGCCCAACGCGGATCATCCGTAAATTTTCGCGCCAAAGCGGCCATGGACAATGGATAGCGATAAAGGAATGTTGGTTCCTCGCCAAGCTTGGATTCGATTTCCGAAAGGAAAATCTTAAAATACAGATCGTCCCAAGAATCGCTGTCCGCGACGGTCTGTCCCCTATCGCGGCAGACTTGCGCCATGGCTTCGCGATTTCCCAAGAGCGGTGCGAGCTCAATATCACAATATTGTTTCCACGCTTGTTCGACGGTCAGACGGCGGAATGGCGAATTTGGGAGTTCGAATTTGGGAGTTCGAATTTGACCCGTAACCCATCTGATCATCTCCTCGGTATCGCGCATCAAATCTTCGAGACCGGAATCACGGCGGTACCATTCGAGCATCAAGAATTCCGGATCATGCGTTCCGTCCCATGGTTCATTGTTACGGAAACACGGACCAAGATCATAAATCTTATCCAGCCCAGCGGCGAGCAACCGCTTTAACATGAATTCCGGAGAGGTAATAAGCGCCGCCTCATGTTTTTGTCCGGATGCTTCAACGACCTCTGTCTTAAATGGTTCGAGATATGGCTCCTGACTCGGCAAGCCCACGAGCCGCGGCGCATGCATCTCTAAAAACCCACGTTCATCAAACCATTGGCGGATGAGCTTCACGATTCGCGACCGCGCTTTGAGTTTTTCCGCGTCCATAACCCTATTGGTTCTCGTATTGCTCAACCTCCGGCGTAATTACCACCAACTCGATACACGCCTGTTCGAACAACTTCCGGGAATCGCTGGCTGCATGATATTGCTTGGCGCAAACCACGCGTTTGATACCAGCGTTGATCAAGGCCTTGGCACAGGTATGACAAGGCTCAAATTTTCCATATAGGGTCGCACCATCTATGGCTATGCCGTAACGGGCCGCATTGCAGATGGCATTAAGCTCGGCATGCGAGGTCCGCATGCAGTGCTGACTCACGCTTTCGTCTTCATGGATCACTTTCTTCATCTGGTGCCCGATCTCGTCACAGTGCGGTATCCCGATGGGAGAACCGACATAGCCCGTGGCAAGAATGCGCTTGTCCTTAACTAGGACGACTCCGATGCGTCCGCGGTCGCAAGTGCCGCGTTCGCCGACGGTTTTGGCGATATTTAAAAAGTACTCATCCCAAGATGGGCGTACGTGTTTTTGCTCTTCAGTCATATGCAGGCATGTTATACGAAATACGGATAATTACAAAACCGGATAACGAAAGGGCGCCCTGGTGGACACCGGGACGCCCCTGTTTGCTACTTACTACTTACTGCACCAAGTAAGGCAGGATGGCCATGAAGCGCGCGCGCTTGATGGCGGTCGAGAGCTTGCGCTGGTGCCACATGCACACACCCGAGCGCTTGCGCGGCACGATCTTGCCGAAGGACGACAAGTAACGGCGCAGCATGTTGGTATCTTTGTAGTTGATGGCTTTGACGTTCTGCTGGCAGAACGCGCATTGCCGGTCGATAGGTTTTGGTCTAGGCATAGTCTGATGATTTTAAAATGGGATATCTTCGACGCGAATCTCTTGATCGCCCATCCCTTGGTCCACGGCAGCCGGCGCATTCGCCGGGCGCGGAGCCGTCGGGGCCGAGCCTTGCGGCGCGCGATCCAGGATGATCATGTTCTCGGCTACGATTTCGGTGCGCTGTTTCTTGGAACCGTCCTGCGCTTCCCATTCGCGGGTCTGCAGGCGACCTTCGACGTAGACTTTGCGGCCCTTGGCCAAGTATTGCTGGCAGATGTCAGCCAGCTTGCCCCAAGCCACGATGGGATGGTACTCGGTGCGCTCCTGCTTTTGCCCTTGGGCGTCGGTCCATTGCGAGGAAGTGGCCACCGAGAAGTTGCACACGCTCTGGCCGCTCGTAGTGCTGCGGCTCTCGGGATCCCGCGTCAGGTTCCCGATGATCATTGCGCGATTGAGATTCATAAGTTTGTAAGTTAGATGGCTAGGCTTGATCCTCCAACGCGGTGCCGATCTTCTTCTCCAGCTCCTCGTCAGTGAGTTCCTTCAAAGGCGCGGCCGGGGCGACAACCGGAGCGGCTTCGCCTTCCTTGAGACCGCCTTCCAAAGCCGCCACGCCGGACTTGATGTCCGCGATGGCTTTGGCCTTGTCTCCACCGTGGACTTCCTCGCGGCCGCGGCGTTGGCGCTCTTCACGCGCTTCCTGCCGTGCGTCCACGCTGACCTCGGTGAATTGCACCAAGTCGAACTTTTCGCTGCCCGCGTCTTCGGCGAGCACGATCAAATGACGCAGCACATCATTTGAGATGCGCAGCGCTTCATCGATCTTGGCCACAGCCTGCGTATCGGCCGTGAAGCGCACCAGCACATAGTGCCCATGGCGCTGATGTTCGATGGGATAAGCTAACCGAAACTTGCCCAGACGCGTCGTGACGTCCACGTTCGCACCGTTCTTTTCGAGCAGAGCCTTGATGCGGCCTTCGACCGCTCCCATCTCCTCGTCTGTGAAGGCGGCGGAGATGATGTACAAGAGCTCGTACTCGCGCGTAGTCTGCTCCATACTTGCACAGGATGGATCCCTGTTCGGGACCGTCCCCCGGTTTTCGCCGAGGGGCATGGCCACCCATGAGTTAATTTATGATGTGCGCTGAGCTTAAGGCAGAACCGGGATTTCGTCAATACCCCGGCAGCGCCGGGAATTTAAAAACGCCCTAGAATCGGGCGTTTTCACGTAGGCATCCGAAGATGCGTATTTAAGTCACCGTGGAAGATGGATTAAGGAAGTCACCGTGGAGTTCAGGTGCCGGCGCGAGCCAGCATCAAAGGAGTGTAGTCAAGCGGGGGTTCGAGTGTCATCTCGTTGATGATGAACACAAAGCGTTCAGCCACGCCCCGACCCGTCTCTGAGACCAAGGGTGAAGGCGCCGTGAAGCTGTCCCTCAACTTGTCCCAGTTGGTTTGCGAGTAGTTGCTGGGCAAAACGCTGAACAACCCGTCCAGACTGATTCCAAACCTGAACTTGGTGAGGAAATCGTAGAGCAGCCACGCTTTCTTGGGCGTGTCCACCGTGATTTCCATAGTCTCGCCGAAGACCTGCCCCAAAACGTCGAACAACGCTTCGGGTGCAGGCTTGTTGTTTTTGGGTACCGAAGATGCAATCCACGGAACGGTAGGCTGGCGCGGTTCGGGATGTTCCGACTGTTCCGCTGCCACATTCGGAGGCTCGGTCTTACCCGTAGTGGGTATGAAAGCCTCCAGACCAAACGGTACTTGCGGCGGGATGAGCGAAGCCTGTTGGCTGTCTGCAACCGCCTCTTCAAGCTGCCGCTTGAGCGCCTGGATTTCCTCGGCCAGCCCGCGCTCCCTGTCTGCCGCATCTAGGCTTGCCTGGCTGGCAGCGGTCAACTGATTGACTGCCGTGCCCAGGACGCCAGAGGTGCCGCCGAGTGCCTTGATCTCCTCTATGGAGATGTCGCCGTCCAGATTCAATGCCACAAGCAGGTCTCTCATGAGCCTGTGCCATTCTTTCTCCAGATCGAGGATTTGGGCCGCCGAATCACGAGACTCCGTGATGCAAGCATCGATTTCGGTCTCGCGCTTCTTGAAAGCTTCGGCTCGCGCCGTCTCCAAACCATTCAAGGCATCAAGGCGCGTCTGCGCCTGCTCCAGCAAGCCTTGAACTTTGCCGTAATCGGCGGCCGCAGCATTGCGGTCTTGCAGCGCTTCCTTATACAGGACCGCATCCATGAAAGACAGACCCGTCAGAGACTCGAAAAGTGCGGAGCACTCATCGCGCATCTTCTCGATCTCCCCTTGCAAGTCGCTGCGCTCCGTAGACATCCTGCGCCAAGCATCGGTGAGCGGCATCTTTTGCCGCGCCAGGTTGTCCAGCACCAGGTCATCCGTCTCTTCCTGCTCCTGGCGTTCCAGTTCTGCGATATGCTCTTGCGTCGAGCTGATGTTGCTGTCTAGATGGATGACTCTGAGTTCATTCTGGCGCAGCAGCGGATAGAGCTCGGCGAACCGTTGGCGGTTCCGCGTCACGTCGTCGAATGAGTTCCGCGACTTGTCCAAATCGCCTTGGCATTCTTCGAGCTTGCGCTCGGCTGCAGCCCTAACTTCCTGCTCCTGGCTCAATGCCGCATTCAGCTGCTCGATAGCAGACTGTTTCTCGGCGTGGTTAGCATGCAGTTTGGGCAGGATTACCTTGCTCCACAAAGCTTCAAGCGTAATGTTCGATGGAACGAGGAGCCCCCATTCCAGGGCAAACTCCGAGAGAGCCTGCTTCAGACCGGTACGCAACTCCACGAGATTCTTAATCTCGCCTTTCTGCGTTTCGACCTTGGCCTCATTCGCCTTCAGGTCGCTCCTGAGTCTCTTGATCTCGTCGTTCAGCTCGCCGACGATCTTATGCGTGCGCTCGGAAACCTTGCCCGAATATTCACGCATGCTTTGCGTCAGCCGCTTTTTGCCGTTGCGAAGCTGATCCGCATACAGGAGCGTGGGCAGAAGTGCCAATACGGCGATGAACGCCGCTCCCCACCAAAACCAATCGGGCAGCTTGCTCGTCTTGACCAGTACGGGCGCGGGTTGAGCCACGGGTGTTACCGGCAAAGGCTTAGGCGCAGGCGTTACCGGCGTAGGCAGCACTGCCGCAGTAGCTGTCGGCGGTTGGACTGTCACGCCCAGCGCATCTTGATACGCCTTGGTGATGCAATCTCCGCGTCCTTCGCAAGCGAGCAGCGCATCGGCCAGCTCGATCTTCTTGCCCGTGGTGAGCGTGGGCACGTCCCTGATCTCGATGGTGGATCCCGGAACGATGTACACGTATTTGAGTTCCTCGGGGCAAGCGGCCCAGAGCGTCTCGTCGCGGCGCGCCGCAAAGACGTCGTCCGGTCTCATAGATACCGGAACGCGTCCCATGCGGTAACCGTCGCCGCGGACTTTGCATAGCGCCAAAGTCCACTGCGGGTTGGCCGCGCGAAGCTTGAACTGGTCGCTCTTGAAGAGCTTGGCCAATTCCGGCGTACTAATGTCCACGCCTGGCATGACGCGGACGTAGGTTGCGCCGGGCTTGGGACCGCGCACCACCTTATAGTCGCGCCCCTCTTCAGGAGGGCCGTCGGCCAGTGCGGGCGCAGAGACGCCCATGACGAACAGAATCGTGAACAGGAACAAACATACTGTCTTCCACATGCTGAAGCCCTCCAGACTGTTGCCTCAGTCGTCGCTTTCGATCTTTTCCTTATCCGTATCTTCCTATTGTGAAGGTCCGGGTTCCGCCCAACCAGCGCTTGTTTGAGCTTTATTTCCGGCCCCATGCCGAAAATAGCGGATGCGTAAGCTCATCATACAACACGCTTAGCGTCAAGTGACGCGGACTGTCAATCGTTGTAGCATATGGCCATGCAACATTTCCTCGTATTAGGCATCCACCCTCGGCTTAGCTTAGCCGAAATCAACGCCGTGCTGCCGCAAACCGCTCCCCCGATCGTCTGCGGCTCCGCGGTCCTGGTCCAGGCGCCGTCATGGGATGGCATGGTTTTGATGAATAAGCTCGGAGGAACCGTGAAACTGGGCGACATAATCGGGGAGCTGCCGCTCGCGCAGGTCTCTGCCGAAAGCGTGGCGCAAGCCGTGGCAGCGCGGTTGCGCGGCAAGACTTCGTTGGACTTCGGCTGGACCGTATTCGGCGGTACGCCTGTGCAGAACCAAAAACTTTCGCGCCTGGCCATTCCGTTCAAGAAAGAACTCCGGGCGCAAAAGATTTCCGTGCGCTGGGTCACGGGAAAAGGCGGAAAAGAAATCGCACCGGCAGCCGTAGCCAAACTCAAACTGACTACGCAAGGCATGGATGTGTGTTTGCTGGTCAACGCCGATAAAGTCGCCATCGGCCTGACCACCGATGTGCAGGATGCGGATGCCTGGAGCTTGCGCGACTTCGGCCGGCCGGCGCGCAGCGCGCTCTCAGGCATGCTGCCGCCCAAACTCGCGCGCATCATGGTCAACCTGGCGCAGATTCCGGCAAACGGAATCGTGGCTGATCCGTTTTGCGGCAGCGGAACCATTTTGATGGAAGCTGCTTTGGCGACCCAAGCCCCGGAAATCATCGGCAGCGACAATGACGCGCGGCAAATCGCGGATACCGAGACGAATGATGCCTGGCTCTTCAGGGAAAGGATCTTGCACAAGGAAGATGCGACGCGATTCAATACATTCATCGCCGACGCGCGACAGCTAACCAAGCACCTCAAACCAAAATCCGTGGACTGCATCGTGACCGAAGGATTCCTGGGGCCGCC
>CAIKNB010000150.1 GCA_903828685.1 Candidatus Uhrbacteria bacterium
CTCGGCTATTGCAACGGCATCGAAAATTATTCGCGCCATCTTTCCGGCCGCAAGGAGGGCGCGCCGCCGGATACGCTGCTCTCGTATTTTCCGGACGACTTCCTCATGGTCATCGACGAATCGCACGTGACCGTACCGCAGCTCGGCGGCATGTACGAAGGCGACCGCTCGCGCAAAGAAACGCTCATCGAATTCGGATTCCGGCTCCCCAGCGCGCGCGACAACCGTCCCATGCGTTTTCATGAGATAGAGGAACGCATGCGCCAGGTGGTGTTCGTCTCAGCCACGCCCGGCCCGTTTGAATTGAAGAACTCGACGCAGATCGCGGAGCAGATTATCCGCCCCACAGGCTTGGTTGATCCAGAGGTCATTGTCAGACCTATCACGCCGCGTGTCGGGACGCATGGTCGCGCGATCGGGAAATCCCAAATCGACGACGCCATGGAACGCATCGCCGCGGCCACCGAGCGAGGCGATCGCGTATTGGTGACCACTTTGACCAAAAAGATGGCTGAGGACCTGGCCACGTTCTTGAGCGAGCGCAAAATCAAAGCGCGCTATCTGCATTCGGATATCGACACCGTGGAACGCTTGGAGATACTGTCTGACTTCCGCCGCGGCACATATGAAGTCGTGGTGGGCGTGAACCTGTTGCGCGAAGGCTTGGATTTGCCGGAAGTCGCTTTGGTCTGCATCTTGGACGCGGATAAAGAAGGTTTTCTGCGTTCCGATACGTCGCTCATCCAAACCATCGGACGCGCGGCACGCAACGTGCGCGGCCAAGTGATCTTGTACGCGGACCGCCAAACCGGTTCCATGAAACGCGCCATCGCTGAGACTGAACGCCGCCGCGCCAAACAGATCAAATACAACCAGGTCCACGGCATTACGCCGCAAACCATCGTCAAAGCGATACGCGACTTTCGCGAAGTCCTGGGACTCTCCACCGAACCGCAAGACGTCAAAGATATCTTGAAGTTGGAACTGAACGCCGAAACGCACGACCTCAAGACCGTCATTAAGGAAAAAGACACGGAAATGAAAGAAGCGGCCAAGAACCTGCAGTTCGAGCTGGCTGCCATCTTGCGCGATGAGATTGTGGCGCTGCACAAAGAAATCAAGAAACGGGAAAAGACCGAAGCCCCAACGCACCCCAAACGCGCGCCGCGCCACGGTCGGACGCGGTAACTAGCCCCTTACTCCTCTTTACTGTAAGGTATGGCCATGGACGCCGTAGAGCAGGTAAAAACCGCCCTGGACGTGGTGGATGTGGTGGGCGAATATCTGCAGCTCAAACCCGCTGGCAGCGGCAGTTTTAAGGCATGCTGCCCGTTCCACCAGGAAAAGACTCCCAGCTTCATGATCAATCGCCCGCGCCAATCCTGGCACTGTTTTGGCTGCGACCAGGGCGGAGATCTGATCTCGTTCGTGCAGCGCATGGAAGGTTTGGACTTTCCCGAGACCCTGCAGCTCTTGGCCGACAAGGCCGGCATCCAGCTGCCGCACTTTGACGCGCAGGCCGGTTCGGAGCGCAAAAGATTATTCGAGATCAACGATTTGGCTGCGAGATTTTTCCACGCGCAACTCCTATCCTCTCCGACTGCAGCGCACGCCAGGGAATACGTGAAAAAGAGGGGATTGGATGACTTGACTGTGGACCTGTGGCGCCTGGGCTTTGCACCAGATTCTTGGGATGCGCTCACCAATGCGCTCAAAACCAAAGACGTCACCGAGGCCGAACTGCTGAAAGCTGGCTTGGTGCAAAAAGGCGAACGCGCCGGAGTATACGACAAATTCCGCGGACGCCTCATGTTCCCGATCGCTGATGTGCATGGCCACATCGCCGGTTTTACGGGACGCGTTCTGGAAAATACTGCTTCGCCGACTTCCAACCAACCCACGGCTAAATACGTGAACACTCCGGAAACATCCATCTACAAAAAGAGTTCGATCCTTTACGGCTTGGACAAAGCCAAGGGTGAAATCAAACGCTTAGACTTGGCTGTCATTGCCGAAGGCAACATGGACGTAATCGGCTCGCACCAATTCGATGTGACCAACGTGGTCTGCTCTTCGGGCACGGCTCTGACGCAGGAACAGCTCGGTCTACTCAAGCGCTTCAGCAACAACCTGGCCATTGCGTTCGATGCGGACAACGCAGGCAAAGCTGCGACCATCCGCGGCTTGGACTTGGCGCGCAATCTGGATTTCAATCTCCGCATCATCACTCTGCCGCCCGAAGCGGGGAAAGATCCGGACGAAGCCGTGCGAAAAAATCCCGAGCTTTGGCGCCAAGCCATCAAAGATGCGTTGCCCGTGGTGGACTGGCTGTACCGCAACTCTTTCAGGAACCACGATGCGAACAAACCGGAACAAAAAAAGGAAATCGCCAAAGAGCTGCTCTCGGAATTCTTGCACATCTCCGATCCCGTGGAACGCGACGCCTGGATCGTCAGGCTCTCCAAAGACCTCGGCGTTTCCGACGATTCTTTGCGCCTGGCCATACGGTCTGTGGGTTCGGCATCCGGCGTCAGGCGACCGGCGACCGACACTGGCCATCGGACCGCGGACCTCGTTCCGCATGCCACGGAACATAAATCCCGCCTCCAAGAATTGCAGGAAAGGCTACAAGCCATCCTGTACCTCAAACCAGAGCTCCAAACCCTTGCCAAATCAATCCTTAGGGACTATTATCTGCCCACCACGCCACAGTCTGAACTTTTAAATTACCTTGCGGTCCTGGCCGACCGCGAATTCCAGGACCAGTCCCTTGAGGCATTGGGGCGCGACCTCGAAGAGACCTGCCGCAAAATCCTCGAGCTCACGCTCACCGAGATGCGGACATCCCTGGAACAAGACATGCGGGAAGCCGAACGTACCGGCGACCAAAGCCGGATCAACGAACTTTCCGCAAAGTTTAATGCACTGATTAATCCGTCGTCTTCCGGTTCTGCCGGCGGACACGCCTAACATTGCATCCCATTCCGGTGGCACTCGCCCCCGTCAAATACCTCTCGCGCACATGCGCGTGAGCCTGGCGGGCTCGAACCAACTGCCGTTTGGGGATGCGCTGACGTATGAAGGCAAAGAAAAAGATTTTCAAGAAGAGCAAGCCGCATGCCGCGAGCCGACCTAAGGCCGTGGCCAAAAAACCGGCGTACAAGCCGCAAACCAAAAAAACGCTTCCGGCAAAACTCAAGAAGCCGATAGCAAAATTCCAGCCCAAACCGCAACCGCACGGGCCTTATGTCAAATCTCCGCCGCCTTCGCAGGAGCTTTTGGATAAATTGTTTGAAAAGGCGCGCACGCGCAGCTTCATCACCGAGAACGAAATCCTCTATACCTTCCCGGAAATCGAGGATTACATTCCGGCTTTCGAAAACTTCATCGACCGTTTGGATGCCGCGGGCATCGGTTTTATCGAAGTCAAAGAGGGTATTTTAGGACGCGAAAAAGAGCGCCATGACCTTTTGGAGACGCTGCACAGCGCCGACGACAAGCGCCTGAAAATCGATCCGTTCGACATCACGGCCGATTACATCCAGATGTACTTGCGCGAAATCGGCAAGATTCCGCTTTTGACCGCGGAAGAAGAAATCGCTTTGGCCAAACGCAAAGAACGCGGCGAAAAGGAAGCCGAAAAGAAACTCATCGAAGCCAACCTGCGCTTGGTCGTGTCCATCGCCAAAAAATTCATGGGCAAGTCGCTTTCGCTCTTGGACTTGATTCAGGAAGGTAACATCGGTTTGTTCCGCGCAGTCAAAAAATTCGAATACCGCAAAGGCTACAAATTCTCGACTTACGCCACGTGGTGGATCCGCCAAGCCATCACACGCGCGCTGGCTGACCAGAGCCGCACCATCCGCATTCCGGTCCACATGGTCGAGACCATCAACAAATTCCAGCAAGTGGAGCGCCAGCTGATCCAAGATTTGGGACGCGAACCATTGCCCGAAGAAATCGCAGCGGAAATGGGAGAGGAAGTGGACAAGGTGCGCCACATCATCAAGATTTCTCAAGACACGGTGTCGCTCGAGACTTCGGTGGGCGAAGACGAAGAGGATTCAACGCTCGAAGACTTTATCGAGGACGTAAAGAACGTGACGCCGGATCGCGCCGCTGCTTTGCAGCTCTTGCGCGATTACGTGGGCGACATCATCAAGGACCTCTCACCGCGCGAACAAAAGATCCTGGAGATGCGTTTTGGACTCACCGACGGCGTGAGTCATACGCTCGAAGAAGTCGGCAAGGAGTTCGACGTGACGCGCGAGCGCATCCGCCAGATCGAAGCCAAATCAATCGAAAAGATCCAGCAGCATCCGCTCATCAAGAAGCTGGTGGATTATTGATACGACAAACCCCGTCCGAGGACGGGGTGGAGAGAGTGGAAAGCGCGTTCAAACGCGCTTTCTTTGCATGACAACGGCTTCGGGCGAAGCAAACTGCGTATTCGGCGGATGCGTACCCTTGACCGAGACGTTGCACAGGATCAGGCAATCTTTTCCCAGGACTGTGCCGGGATTGAGCGTGGAACGGCAGCCTATGCTGCAGCCATCGCCTACGATGGCGCCGAACTTGCTTAGCTGCGTGTCGCAATACTTGCCGTTCCATTCCACTTGGATGGTCTTATCGGGGTCGTGATCTGCGCGCATATTGGCGATGCTGCTGCCGTCACCGAAGTTGACGTTTCGTCCGATGACGGAATCGCCGATGTAATTCCGATGTCCGCAAGTCGCGCCAGGCATGAGGATAGAGTGTTTGACCTCGACGCAATGTCCTAGATGACAGGCGTCGAGCAGCAAACAGCCCTCGCGAATCAAGCAGAACGGCCCGATCTCCACGTTCTTTGAGATGTAGCATGGGCCTTCGATGATTGCCGTCGGATGGATGCTGCATTCCGGATCGACGAAGATCCCGGAACCAAGCTCCTGAACGTCCCAGGGCATGCTCAAAGATTTCTTATTGAGGAAGCCAATCACCTCATTAAGCCATTCCCAGGGAAGAACGGACCTGAAGATGGAATTCCTGAAAGGAACGTTGGACAAATCAAACAGTCGTTCGAGCATCAGTTATCTCCTTGTGTGCCATATGTCCTTAACACACATAGCCAAGCTTGTAAAACTCCGGATATCCGAACACGGAATTTTTCAAAAACAAATCCCGGTATCGACGAATCGAATACCGGGAGTGGAGTTGGGCCGATCGCTGCGACGCGCCGCGCGTTATTGCAGAAAATCGCTCAATTGCGTATCCAAGACTGCATGTTGCCTCTGGACACTGAAGCTACACGCGCCGTCAGCTTCGCTGACCACGGACAAGGGGATCAGATGCATGTTGTTCGCATCGATCACCGCAAAGTCCTTAGCACCGAGAGTGTTGGCGCATTGGCCGTTCGCGTCCTTAGCTACCACGTTGACCCCTGACTTCAGAAGGCGGAAATGCGCCTCCGACGAGGTCACCGGCGGCATGAAATACACGACAAGGACCGATGCTCCGGCTGAACCACACAGGGTGTTGGTATGCGTGAGGTCAAACGAGCCGTTGAAATCAGACACCGTGGCGTTGTCGAATGCCGAGGCCAGATAGAGGCCGTAGCCCCAGTAGCCGTCCTGTTCAGACGCGCCGGACGATGAATTGCTGCCGCAAGCTGCGAGGACTGCGCTGATGACGAGAGACGAGATGAAATGTGCTTTTCCCATGTCCATGCCCCTTTGGTGGTTGGAAAATGATGGTCTAAGCTAACATCAAATATTGAAAAACGTCAAGGCTGGCCTAACCCGCTATCTTGACGGCATTATCTCCAAAGTGTAGAATTTTTTGGCTGAACCAAACCTATTCCGAGGTAGCTCAGCGGTAGAGCAGAGGACTGTTAATCCTTTGGTCGTGGGTTCGATCCCCACCCTCGGAGCCATAAACAAAACCTCGTTTTTAGACGGGGTTTTGTTTATATCTATGAATAAGAATCAAACGAGAAAGGTGGTAGTGGTTGCCTTTTTGTTCTAGGAAATGAACGTTTACCAGATGATGTCGACATCTATCTTCCAAACGATCGTCACGATGGGATGCTATGATAAAGGAATGAAAACTATTCTACTTAATTTGTATGTGTTGGCGATGGTAGCCGCCATATTTGGTGTAGATTTCGCTTTCTTTAGGAACCAATTCTGGGAACGCCTGGCGGCGAATATAGGCATCGTCTTGGTATTCGCAGCTTTTTACTTGATATTCCTCAAGAGACCATGAACAGGGCGAAACAGCACAGAACCTAATTGCCCCGGTTTGGCTGGTAAGGTAAGCTGATAAGCGCTAGAAAGCTATGCCTTTAATCGAAATCAAGAACCTGACGAAAAAATTCGAAGGCTTGCCCCCAACTAGCGGCCATGCGCTCATCAACGGCTTTGACGTCTCAAAGCATCCAACGCAGGTCAAGCGCAGCATCGGATTTGTTTTCCAAGATTCCGCTTTAGGAGCCAATCAAAATACAAATTAACCGATAATGTGTTCAGGGTTTGTACAAGTATTATGAAAACTAAAAAAGTATTCCTAATCGCAGCAGCTGCCGTCTCCGTATTCATCATCAGCATAATCATTTGGTGCTGCTTCAATAATAACCACGGCAAAACGCTTGTCGCTTCCGGACATCTGGATTGGCCGCCCATTATGTACCGACAGAATGA
>CAIKNB010000151.1 GCA_903828685.1 Candidatus Uhrbacteria bacterium
ATCGTGACGCCGCAGGCCGCTTTGCTCGCACGCGACAAGAACGTTGATATCAAGGAATTCAAGATCATCTACGAATTGTTTGATGACTTGGTCAAACGCCTGAACGTGCTGGTGCCGCCCGAGATCATCCGCACGCCGCTGGGCACGTTCGAAACCGTAGCTATCTTCCGCACCGAAACCGGACGCATGGTGGTGGGCGGCAAGGTCAAAGAAGGCAAGATCGTGGCCGGAGAAAAGGCACGCGTCTGGCGCGGCGAAGAACCCATCGGCGAAGGCATCGTGGATACGGTCCAGGTCGGCAAATCAGTCATGAAGGAAGCTGCTGGCGGCCAGGAATGCGGCATCGGCTTCAAAGGCAAAACCAAGATCCAGATTGGCGATCGCATCGAGGTCTACCACGAAGAAATCAAGGAACGGAAAATCATCATCCCGAGATAAATAAAATGAATCACAGGGGCAGGCCCATGGGCCTGCCCTTTTGGATAAAAAAAGCCGCACTGATTTACGTCAGTGCGGCAAGTGGGACAATTCTTCCAGCGTTCCAGTAGGAACACGTGCTCCGTCGTCCCGCAAGATTAGTGACGGACAGCTTGTAGCCCGCGATTACTCGCAAACTGCCCATCGTCCGCCAAGATTGTGAGGGTGCAATTTTCAAATCGTCTTTCGACATCACCTTGCCCGCACCCTCTTTGGAAAATCCGATTCGCATCAGACCCTCCAAAGAGGGCCCCCACACCGAAGAATATTGGTGTGGGGGAATTAAGGAGCAGCAGCGGTCTATGCTGCGACTTCCTCGACTTCGCTTGGCTGCTGGGCTCCATTCTCGAACTTCATCAGCTCGTGGAACAACCATTCGGCAAAGCGCGTAGCCGTGCGCCAGAGCGCGCGGTTATGGATGTGGCCGTCTGTGTAGAGCGTCACTACGATGGGCTTGCCCTTCTTGTTGAGCTTGGGCGTTCCATCTTTTTTGAGCGCCATGGTTTTGACCTGTTCGGGATGGAGCTTGCGCTGATTCGCCTTAAGGCTCAGCAGGCGTTGGCCCCATTCGCTCTGCGGCCTCATGTTGAATTGCGTTACCACGAGGTAGAGAGCTTGGCGTGCGATTCCTGCCCAGTTGGCAGGATGGCCTTCCTTGGTCGGGTGAGTATTGCAGCGCTGGGGGAATTGCAGATCCTCCCGCACCTTGCCGTACTTGCCGCCGCTGAACACATGCACGCCGCAGTAAGCCTTGAACTTGTTGCAGCTCTTGGCTTCGGCTTTGCGTTTGAGATTGCGGATTTGGTCCAGACAAGCCACGGCATGCTGCAGAGCTGCCTGCCCTTCAGTCTTACCTTGGGCTGTCTTGGCCTGCAGGACGCTGAAGTAGTGCTCGCGCCGCGCTTGGTTCGCTTTCCGCGCGATACCTTCGGCCTCGATGTTGGCTAGTTCTGCCCACTCCGTGGCTTCGCGCCGCAGCCGATTGATTTCGGCATGGTCAGGCTTGACCACGAAGCGTCCGAGATTGACCAATGCCGCTGCCATGAGCCGGCCCGCGATGCGCGTTCCCAGCCCCTCGATTTCGCCAATCACCTTGAAGACGTCGAGGTCCTGGAGCGCCGCGAGCATGTTGCGCTCGCGCGCGGCTTCTTCGGCGCGCTGCTGGATCAATAGCTTGTCGTTGGCCTTGGCTGCCTTGAAAGCATCTTCCAAACTGCCTTCCGGATACAGACCGTCGGGGTTGGTGAAGATCTCGCCGGTCAGGCGCTGGTACAAGCGCTGCTCGGTCGCAATCCGTGCCTTCGCTGCTTCCTCGAAGTTGCGGTAGCGGATGCGCAACAGCAATTGTTTGCGGTCGCGCGGCGTCACCGGCCGGAAGAGTTCGGGTTTGTCGCACAGCAGACTAGCCATGAGCGCCGCATCCTTGTCTTTGTCCGTGCCGGTGCGCTCTTCCTTGAGATGGAAGGGCGGGATGCGCCAGATTTCGGCCTGGACTTTGTCGGCTTGGCGCGAGAGCGCATACGCCAGATTGTCGCCTGATCCGCCAAGCGACATGGCCACGCTATCGCCGCTACCCAGACCCTCGTACTCCGCGGGCACCTGGTGCGCCACGAGCTGCTTTTTGCCTTGCTTCAGGCGGTGGGATTCGGCGAATGTTTCGGTCTCTTCGCCGGCTTCGAGTTGGCGCCACTTGATGTGATGTGGGGCGAAAGGCTTGAGGTCTTCCTGCGGCACGACGTCACGGAATTTGGTCGGGAACTTGCCGAGCACGAAATTGAGTTCGGCGCGTTCATCTTCCAGATTCAGTGTTCGGACC